>NZ_JAGTJY010000204.1:0-10444 GCF_018195695.1 Achromobacter sp. Marseille-Q0513
TCCTTCGCGAGTGGAGTTGGACGCCGGGGCGCAGGCCTGGAGCAAGGCGGCGCAGACGGAAGCGAGAAGAATGGTTTTTTTCATGGTTCGCTCTTATTCAGCCGGGGGTTATTGATGGAGACGGCATTCTACGGACGAAAAATCGACTATCTATCCAAACTGCCTTTAGAACGTTTCAGAGTATTGCCCTGCGACAAGACTCACACCACGCACGGAAACGCAATGCTACGTTTTCGTCGTTATGTCTCACTTTCTATCATGATCTACCCTCGCGATGCTGCCAGGTCCATCCACGCTCAACAGGTACCACAGCGCTTTACGCTTCTTTTTTCTCCTATCGATGACGAAGAATAGGAGAGCGGCGAGGCGCCCGGGGCGTCTTCTACCCGCACCCATTGCTCATCAGGATCAATTGCGATCAGGTAGTCCGAATCAGGCAGCAGCGCCCTGTCGCCAGGCTCTCCGATCAATCCACTACGCCCCAGGGATTCCAGCCACGCCGCAAACCCGGCAATGACGCGTGGGTCGGTGACGTAGCTGATTCCTCTTCCGGCGTGCACGAGCCTCGGGAACCTGGAAGGAAACTCCTTCTGAGCCCGCAATGCGCCCTCGGCTCCAAAATACCAGTAATTTTCGGCCCCTTCGGCCAAATAGACCGTCCTGCCGCAGTCTTGCCGGAAATTCTCCACCGTGTTGTGCTCCAGGGATGGGGCTCGCCGCCACTGGCCATCACGGGAATAGTAGATATTGTCTCCGCGCCGTTGCTCGAATGTGCCTGCCGGATCCGGCCGCTTGCTCGGAAACTGGTCGAAGTAATCACTCATATCCAGCACATTGGTGATCCGCATCGCATACACGAGCCGGTTCCCCCCTTTTCGCGGCGCATGCCCCACGATCCAATCTCCCCGTCCGACTTTCGCGTTCATATGATTCGGCGTGCATAGCGCCAGGGAACATACGCCGAAGTACGGATTCGGAGCCAAGCCACGGTCGTACCTGACGATATACCTCAAGAGCTTCAAGACAGCCTCCTCTATTTCTGCAAGTCCCTACTTCGCCGCTCCCAAATGCTCGCGCAGCACCCGCCGGATCTCCAATATCGCCTCCGGCGCTTCCTGCACGCTGTGCGTGTACGGAATCACCGCTTCCGACGCCGCGCCGTCCAGGTGCGCGCTCTGATACGTGACGAAGCCGTCGGTGGATTGCTCCAGCGGCGCGTCCGGCTTGTCGGTGGCGACAATGCTGTGGAACGTCACGTTGGACGAGATCGGCATCTGTGGCAGCAGCTGGATGAACGGGTCCTTGGGGCTCAGGCTGTCCACGCCGTTGGGGATGTAGTAGGGCTCGCCGCCGGGCATTTCGCCGCCTTCGGCGCGCTGGCTCATGCGGGCGAACTTGCGCAGCACGGTGGCCGGCAGCGTGATCAGGTTCGAGGCCCAGCGCGCCAGCCGATGCTCGGCGAATTCGGTGCCGCGATGCGGCGTGGCGATGAAGATGGCGCGGGTGATGCCGTGGAACGGCTCGAAGCGCATCATGTCGCCGAATTCCGCTTCGGCCTCGGCCATTTCCTCGGGCGTGAACGTGCGGTATTCCTGCAAGGCCTTCCACAGCACGTTGCCCGACGAGGACACCATCAGGCGGCTCAGGATGCCGCCCATGCTGTGGCCGATGACGACCATGTCGCGCGAGGCGCGCGCCGTGCCCATGGGGTCGAAGTGTTCCAGCGTGCGCCGCAGCGCCTTGCGGATCTCGGCGTTGTTGTAGGGCAAGGGCGCGTTGGTCGGGTAGTAGACCTGCCAGATCTGGTAGCCGCGCCGCAGCACCTCGTCGCCCAGCACTTCGTTGGCCGTGTTGATCCAGGCCTCGGGGCTGCTGGCCAGGCCGTGCAGCATGACGATGATGCGGCGATCGGGGTCGTAGGGTTGCAGCAGGTAGATATGCGGCTCGGCCAGCCCGTCGGACGTGCCGATGGCGTTGCGCAGCGCCTGCGTGGCGAAGCCCGAGCGCGCCAGCCACAGGCCGTAGCCGGACGTGAAATTGGCGGCCAGCGGCACCGAGATGCCGCCCAGCGACACGTAGTAGCGGCGATAAGGATCCGAGACGGTGAAGGCGGCGTCGTGCGTCTCCAGGATCTGGGCCAGCGTGCGGCCCTTGAAGGACAGGATCACCGACAGCGCCGGGAACGGGGTTTCGCTATAGGGCTGCTCGAAGGTGTCCTTGTCGTTGACGCTGCGCGCCATGACGGCGACCAGCTCGGCGCCAAAGCCGTCGCGCCGGTACATGCTGCGCAGGCCGCTGAAGGTCAGCGTGGACGCCGGGATCAGCTCGTAGGGGGTGGTCTTGCCGCCGGGCAGGCGCACCTCGTCCATCAGGAAGTGGATGTTCCAGTCGCCGATGCGGCCGCTCTCGCCGCCGCGCGCGGCATCGGCCTTGGGCGCGTCGCGGTAATGCTCGTACAGCCGGGTGACGGACTGCTGCACCGCGTAGTTGTAGTAGTCGCGCACCTGCGTCTGGCGGTCCTCGAAGGCGCGCTCGGCCGGCGGGCGCGGCGAGTGGAACAGGTAGGCGTAGGCGTAGCGCGCGCTTTGCAGGTAGGCGTCCAGCAGCTCGTCGCGGTCGGTCGCCGCGACGGAGCGCTGGCGTTCCAGTTCCACCGCGTGCAGCAGCCAGACCTCGGACAACGTGGACAGCTGGCGCTCGGTGTCCAGGCCGTCGCTGCCGCGCAGCGCGCTGGTGCAGTTGAGCGCGGACGCGCGGCATTTGTCGGCGTCCAGGCCCAGCACGGCCAGTGCCTCGCTGGCGGCGGCGCTGAGCTTGCCGGTGGTGAGCACGTCGCCGCGCCGTTGGGCGATGTAGTCCTGCGTGCTGACGGACGCGACCTTGACGCCGGCGCAGCCGGTGATCGCCAGGATCAGCAGCAGCGCGGCGCAGCGCGTGGCGAGCCCGAGGGAATGCTTCATGGTCGGGGGGACAGGAAAGGTTGTCGTATGGCTTGCGAGAACGCCGGCGTATTGCCGGCCTGGGCCGCGCGCGCGGTGATGTCGGCATCGCGCCGGATCGCGTCCAGCGGGCGGCTGGCGTCCAGGCCGCCGTGTTCATACAGGTATTCGGGCAGGTAGCCGGACAGCAGGAGGCGGTAGTCGACCGGCAGGCCGGGCACGATGGCGCGCACCATCTGGTAGATGATGGTGGTGCAGTTGGCGGTGACCGTGTGATAGAAGCGCGGCTCGCCGCGCAGCGCATTGGCCGTGTCCACATAGGACAGAAACAGCGCGCGCATGGCCTCGGGCGGCATGCGGATGGGGTAGATCGACACCGTTTCGCCGCGCACGGCGGTGCGCACCCGCACGATGTCGCGCTCGTCGGCGGCGATCACGCTCAACTCGAACTGCTTGAAGAAGCCGCCCAGCTCGGAGAACTGCTCGCCGCGCTCCTTGCGGATCTCGACCGAGAACACCACGCGCTGGCCATCGTCGAAGCCAAAGGACACCAGGGTGTGGGCGATGGCCGGCATGCCCCAGGTGGACAGGATCATGTCCACGCTGCGCAGCCGGCTCAGGTCGTAGTCGCGGGTATCCCAGCGGGCGTCGTAGTCGGTGTCGCTGCGCCAGTCGAAGTTGCGCACGTCTTGCAGGCGCACGTGGTCGCCCTGCACCGTGCCCTGCGGCATGCGGCTCACCTCGTCGGCCCAGTCGCGGTCGTTGGACGGCCGCAGCGTGTGCCACCAGACCAGCAGCGCGACGACGGCCAGCGCCCAGCCGGCCCAACAGCGGCGGCCGGCGCGCCAGGGACGGCCGACGATCAGCAGGCACAGCAGCCAGAGATGCAGCGCGGCCCAGGCCGCCACGGCCACGCCGCGCGCCGCCGCGCCGCCCGGGAACTGGAACCACAGCGCGCCGGCGCCCCAGGCGGCCAGCGGCAGCAGGCAGACGCCCGCCAGCAGGCGCAGCCAGGGGGAAGGACGGCGGTAAACGGCGTTCGAGGCGTGGAGCATGGGCAGGAGGATCAAGGCGCCGGGCCGGACGTTGCGCGCACGGCGGGCGCGGCGCCGTGGTTCAGAACGTCACCTTGACCGAGGGCGCGCTGCGGCGGGCTTCGCCATGGAAGACCGCCTCGATATTGTTGCCGTCCGGGTCCAGCACGAAGGCGCCATAGTAGCCGGGATGATAGGGCCGATAGCCGGGCGCGCCATTGTCCTTGCCGCCGTGGGCCAGCGCGGCCTGGTGGAAAGCGTCCACCATGGCGGTGTCGCGGGCCTGGAAGGCAAGATGATGGCGGCCGGTCAGTTGCCCCTGCGCAGCCGGGCTGGTGGCGGTGGACACGAACAGTTCGTCTGCCCAGAAGAAGCTGTCGCTGACGCCGCCCATGGGCACGCCCAGCACGTCGAACACCGCCTGGTAGAAGCGCTGGCTGGCGGGCAGGTCGCGCACGACCAGATGGACGTGATCGATGAGGCGGCCTCGGTGGATTTCGTTGGTCTCCATGCAGTGCTCCGGGAATGCGCTGAGGGTGGGCTCGAAGGGAAATCGGCGCTACGAATATAGCGCCATATCATGTCGGAGCGATGCGCGCCGCGTCCCCTCTACAATCAGCCACCCGCGCACCATCCTTGCCCTGTCGCCGGCCGAGATAGAACGCCGGTCCGGCAAGGGCCGCGCCCGCCTGCCTCTCATCGGATCCGCCCATCATGCGCCTGCGCCTTGCCGCCCTGCTGACCGCGCCCTTCGCGCTCGCCCTGCCCGCCGTCCATGCCCAGACCACGGTCAAATCGCTGGACCAGGTGCGCGACGCCATCCAGACCGACGCGGCCAGGCAGATGTTCGACCAGCAGATGTCGGGCAAGCCCGCGCCGGACGGTTTCGGCACGGCGCTGCCGGCGGGCTTCACGGCGGACTTCCTGCTGCGGCAACTGGCGCCGGGCCAGCCCGCCGACCGGCTGGTGCTGGCCGGCGCCAAGCCCTGGCCGCAGCGCGAGCGCGCCTACGTCGGCATGGTCTGCCTGGCGGCCTCGGCCGAGGCGGCGGTGCAGTCGGCCAAGTACTCGCGCAACGAATGCGTGGCCTTGTCCGGCAGCGAGGGCGATCAGAAGTCCGTGTGGTTCGGCGTATTCGAAACCGGGGCGGACGGCGCGCCGGCGCTGGTCGCGCGCACCGAGGGTCCGGTGTCCGCGCAAACGGACTGGGAAGGCTCCAACATCGATCCGCCCATCGACCTGGCGATGCAGGACGCGGGCAAGCCCATGCTGGCCGCGCCGCAAAGCTGGAAGCGCTTCGACCTGGCGCGCTACCAGATCCGCCCGGACGAAACCGCCTTCGGCGTGCGCGCCGGCTGGAGCGAGGGCTATTCCGGCGGCGGCGCCGATTTCGAGGCGCTGTACCTGTTCCGCATCGAGGGCCGCGCGCTGCGCGTGGTGCTCGCCCAGCCGATGGCGTTCTACAAGATGCTGGCCGGCGACTGGAATCCCGACGGCACGCGCGAGCATATCGAGTCGGACGCTAGCAACACGCTGTCCCTGCTGCCCGGCAAGACCGGCGGCTACTTCGACATCCAGCTGCGCCAGCAGAAGGGTGCCTGGAAGCAGACGTTGAAGTGGTCGGCGGCCCGCCAGCGCTACGAATGAACGGGCCGCTCGCCCGCCAGATTCGGCTCGATGCCTGACGGCGGGTGACGGCAGGGCTTCAGGCGGACATCGCGGACCGGGCGCGCAGCGTACTCAACACAATCCGTGGCGTGACGCAATGACGTCCGGCAAACTTCGCCGGCCCAGGCTATTTCGCAACAATCGCGACCGGTGACGACAATCCCCAATTGTGGAATTTGTTACTGCTGCCTTAGGATTCGTCCTCGCTGAACCGTTAACACCTCAGGGCTGCTCCAGGACCGCCGCGTCCTGCCAGCTTCGGACTCTCGGCACACCCAGCTGTTGCTCCATGTTCTACCGCCAGGGTATGGCTTTCGCGCGTCTCAACCATACAAGTAACAAGAAACTACAAACAAGACGATGAATATTTCCATACAAGGCCGTTCCTTGCGCCTGCCCCCGCTGCGTCTGCGCCTGTGGGGCGTGATCGGCGCCGGCGCGCTGCTGTCGGGCTGCGCCAGCTTCACCGCCCAGCCGCTGAGCGCGGATGACATCAAGACCCAGGTGCAGGCCGACCGCCAGGCCCTGGCCAGGGACGTGGCGCCGGTCAGCGGCCCGGTGCCGCTGGAAGAAGCGATCGCGCGCGCCATCAAGTACAACGCCGGCCAGCGCCTGCGGGCGATGGAGGAAGCGGTGGCGCAGGGCACCTATGATGTGTCCACCTTCGACATGCTGCCCAAGCTGGTGGCGTCGGCCGGCTACCGCTACCGCGACAAGGACCTGATCACCCGCAGCACGGACTCGGTGACGGGACAGCCCTCGCTGGCGCATCCCTACATCTCGACCGACCGCGACTACACGCAGAGCGCCCTGACGCTGTCCTGGAGCCTGCTGGATTTCGGCCAGAGCTATTTCGCCGCGCGCCAGAACGCCGACCGCGTGCGCATCGCCGCCGAGCGCCGCCGCAAGGCCATCTACACGCTGGTGCAGGACGTGCGCACCGCCTACTGGCGCGTGGTCGCCAGCCAGGCGCTGGAAAGCTCGCTGCGCTCGGCCCGTGACCAGGCGGAAAAGGCGCTGGCCGACGCCCGCAAGGCCGAGGCCGAGCAGCTGCGCTCACCGCTGGAGCCCCTGCGCTACCAGCGCCAGCTGCTGGAGAACGTGCGCCTGCTGGAAGCCATCCAGGAGGAACTGTCGGCGTCCCGCATCGAACTGGCCTCGCTGATGGGGTTGCCGCCCGGCCTGGACACCCAGAACCTGCGCGTGGTGGAGCCCGGCTTCAATCCCCGTCCGCAATGGCTGGAACAGCCGGTCGAGGAACTGGAAGCGCGCGCGCTGATGCTGAATCCTGACCTGCGCGAGAGCCTGTACAACGCCCGCATCGCCCAGGAAGAAACCAAGCGCGTGCTGCTGCGCATGTTCCCCGGCCTGTCGTTCAACTACTCGCTGAACAAAAGCACGGACAGCTACCTGATCAATGACCATTGGCGCGAAGCCGGCGTCCAGGTCTCGTTCAACCTGCTGAGCCTGCTGTCGGCGCCGCAGCAATGGAAGCTGGCCAAGGACGGCGTGTCGCTGGCCGACCAGAAGCGGCTGGCCACGCAGATGGCCGTGCTGGCGCAGCTGCACATCGCCCGCCTGCAATTCGGCAACGCGATGAACCAATACCAGCGCGCCGATGAGATCGCCGGCGTGGACCAGCGCATCGCACGCCATGTCGACAATCAGGTGCGGGCGCAGAAGCAGGCCGGGCTGGAACAGGTCTCGCAGCAGGCTGGCGCCATCCTGTCGTCGCTGCGCCGCTACCAGGCCCTGTCCAACATGCAGGCCGCCGCCGCGCGCCTGCAGGCCACGCTGGGACTGGAGCCCGCGATCGACGGCTCGGACGCCATGCCGCTGCCCGAACTGACCGCCGCCGTCGCCCGCGGCCTGTCGCAATGGGAAAGCGGAAAACTGCCATGATTCTCCAGGACGCCGCGCGGCGCGGAACCGGCCTGGCCCGCGTGATCGGCCTGGCCTGGGCCCTGGGACTGGCCGGCGCCGCGCCGGCAACGGCGCAGCCGCAACCGCAGACGCAACCCGCGTCGGCGTTGCCGGCCATCCCCGCGCCCGCGCCGGGCGGCGCGCTGGAGCCGCGCGACATCCGCGCCCAGCTCGCGCCTCGGCAATACACCACGCTGGCTGCCGAGATCGGCGCCAAGGTGCAGCGCCTGGCCGTGACCGAGGGCGGCGCGTTCAAGAAGGACCAGCTGCTGGTGCAATTCGATTGCAGCCTGCAGCAGGCCCAGTTGAACAAGGCCCACGCCGGCCAGAATGCCGCCGACAAGACCTGGCGCGCCAACCAGCGGCTGGCCCAGCTCAATTCGGTGGGCAAGGTCGAACTGGAGATCTCGCAGGCGGAAGTGCAGAAAGCCGCCGCCGAGGTGGCCGCGAGCAAGGCGCTGCTGGACAAATGCCGCGTGACCGCGCCCTACGCGGGCCGCGTGTCCGAGCAGAAGATCCGCGAACAGCAGTATGCGCAGCCGGGCCAGCCGCTGCTGGACATCATCGACGATACGGCGCTGGAACTGGAGTTCCTGGTGCCGTCGCGCTGGCTGGTCTGGCTCAAGCCGGGCGCGGCGTTCCAGGTGCGCATCGACGAAACCGGCAAGACCTATCCCGCCAAGGTGCAATGGCTGGCCGCCCGGGTCGACCCGGTGAGCCAGTCCATCAAGGTGAACGCCGGCATCGACGGGCACTTCGACGACCTGATCGCCGGCATGAGCGGACAGGTGCTGATGGAACCGCCGTCGGTCCGCTGACCCTTCCGGGCCGCCGGCCCGCCCCGAATTCCCTGCAAGACAGGACATACCATGACCTCGAACCAACGCTCTCTGTGGAATAAGGTCGCTCCGGCCGTCAAGCGCGCGCTGCTCGGCGCGCGCCCGGATGCGGCGGGCCTGCCGGCGGCCGCGCGCCTACCGGCCGCGCGCCCGCTGGCGCTGGAACAACGCTTCATGTTCGACGCGGCCGCCGTGGCCGCTACAGCCGACGCCGCCCATGCCGCCCGGCCCGAGGCCGCCCCGCCGGCCGAGGCGCAGCGCGCCGACGCCGCGCGCCAGGCCGACGCCACGCCCGCCGCCGCCGACGTGGCGCGCACGGCCATGGCCGCGGACGCGCCGCGCCGCGAGGTCGCGTTCGTGGACAGCCAGGTCAAGGACTATCAACAGCTGGTCGCGCAGCTGCGGCCCGGCACCGAGGTCATCGTGCTGGACAAGACCCGCGACGGCTTGCAGCAGATCGCCGACGCGCTGCGCGGCCGCAGCGGCATCGACGCCATCCACATCATCGGCCACGGCGCCGAAGGCAGCCTGCGCCTGGGCTCGGTGGAACTGAACGCCGCCGCGCTCGGCGCGCGCCAGGCGCAGCTGACACAGATCGGCGCGGCGCTGACCGAGCAGGGCGACATCCTGCTCTATGGCTGCGACATCGGCGCCAACGCCAAGGGCGCCGAACTGCTGTCGCGGCTGGCGCAGCTGACGCACGCCGACGTGGCCGCCTCCAAGGACCGCACCGGCGCGGCCGCGCAGGGCGGGAACTGGACGCTGGAAGCGGCCAGCGGCAGCATCGAGACGACGGCGCTGTCCTTCGTCTACAACGGCCTGCTGGCCGCTCCGCCCAGCCAGGACTTCGATATCTGGAACCAGCCGCCCAACAACACGGGCAGCCTGACCATCGCTGGCGTGCGCTATACCACCAACGGCAGCGCCATCATGGACGTGACGAACGCCTTGTCATATTTCGGGGAAACGTTTACCGGATTCACCGGCAATGTGCTGCTGAGCAATATGGGCGGCACTACCGGCACGGGCGCGACCTACCTCGAATTCAGCTCGCTGGACCTGGCGAACAACTTCGCGCTCAAATCGCTGACGATCAACGCCTTTGACGGACCCAGCGGATTCGCCCAGAAGTTCGTGATAGCCGGTTATGACGGCGGTTCTGGAACAACCGCCCTCATAGAGATCAACATTGACCTCAGGACCAGCGGCACTTACGGCACCGGCGACTGGGCCATCACTTACACCAAGGGTTCCTCGACCTACAACGCCGGCACGCTCGTATTCGGCAGCGCCTGGGGCAATCTGGATACCGTCCGCTTCACCGCCAACGACGGAGCCAAGTCCGCGAGCCTGGCACTGGACTCCATCACGCTGGGCACGCCCGTGGTAACCAATCCGCCGCCCGTGGTCACGCCCTCGGCCGGCTCATCGAGCTACAGCAACGGCAGCGGCCTCCCGGTGCCGGTGGACGCCAACCTGACCCTGACCGATGCCGACAGTCCCACCCTGACCAAGGCCACGGTGTCCCTGACCGGCGGCACCTTCCGCAGCGGCGAGGACGTGCTTGCGTTCACCAACACCAACAGCGCGCTGTACGGCAATATCGTCGGCAGCTGGAACGCGAGCACCGGCGTGCTCACGCTCACTTCGGCAGGCGGCATCGCCACGGTGGCCCAGTGGGAGGCGGCGCTGCGCACGGTCACTTACCGCGACAGCTCGCTCGCCCCGAACCAGGGCGACCGGACGATCACCTTCGTCGTCAACGACGGCACGTCCGACAGTTCGCCCGTCAACAAGACCATGCAGGTGCTGCCCAACAACCAGCCCGTCATCGGCAACCTGAACGGCGACGCGGTGACCTACACCGAGAAGGGCTCGCCCGTGCGGCTGGATGCCGGCGCGTCGGTGACGCTGACCGACAGCGACACGCCCAATTACAACGGCGGCAACCTGAACGTGCAGATGGTCAACAACACCCGCGCCAACCAGGACGTGCTGGGCATAGATGCCCGCGGCCACAACAGCCTGTCCAACGGCATGA
>NZ_JAGTJY010000205.1:0-10308 GCF_018195695.1 Achromobacter sp. Marseille-Q0513
CCATATCGATGGAGAAGGGACCGGGGTCCACTTCGGCCGGCAGCGGCCGCAGCGTGAGCCCGTCGCCGGCCAGCCGCGCGGCGGCGCGCCGCGCCAGCGTGGCGATCAGGTCGGTGCCCCGCACCGCGTGCGGCAGCGCCACGATGTGCGCGAAGGTGCAGGCCACGCGCCGCTTGCGGCCCAGGCGCGCCAGGCTGGCGTCGACCACGCCGCGCGCCGAGCCGTCGTCGCTGGGCGTGAACAGGGCGTGGGGCAGGGCCAGATAGCGTTCCAGGTCCAGTTTGCGGCCGCGCAGCGCCGGATGGCGCTGGTCGGCGATGCAGACGAAGCTCTCGTCGTACAGGCGTTCGGACAGCATGCGCTTGGGCGGCGCCAGATGGCCGCCAATGGCCAGGTCCACGCTGCCATTGTCCAATTGTTCATAGAGCTGGGCGCGGTCCAGCCGCGCCACGCGCAGGTCCGCCCCGGGCGCGTCGCGCCGCAGCGCGGCGACGATGTGCGGCACGATGACCACATCAGCGTAATCACTGGCGGCAATGGTGAAGCGGCGGCCCTGCGCCGAGCCCGGATCGAAGGGCGCGCCCTGCGCCAGCGCCTGCCGGATCTGGTCCAGCGCCGCGCTGACGGCGGGCATCAGCGCGTCGGCCTTGGGCGTGGGCTGCATGCCCTCGGCCGTGCGCAGGAACAGCTCGTCCTGGAACAGCCGCCGCAGCCGCCCCAGCGCGCTGCTCACGGAAGGCTGGGCGCGATGGATGCGCTGGCCGGCCAGCGTGACGTTGCGGGTGTCGTACAGGGCCTCGAAGGCGACCAGCAGGTTCAGGTCTATGGCGGCGAGATTCATGCCGTCAATATTACGAATACTGAATATCGATTTCAACAATTCGGCATGCTGGACATAGGATGACGTTGACGCGCGCCGGACCGCTGGCCGGACCGGCGCGGCGCTGTTTTCTTTCTCATCCCGCTTTCAGGACCACGCCATGCCCACCGTGCTGCTCACCGGTATCGAACCCTTCGACGGGGAAACCATCAACCCTTCCTGGGAGGCGGCGCGCCGGCTCGATGGCGCCGTCATCGGCGGCGCCACGGTGGCTGCTCGCCAGCTGCCCTGCGTGTTGAGCGAGGTGCTGGACCGGCTGCACGGCGCGCTGGAAGAGACGCGGCCCGACCTGGTGGTGTGCCTGGGCCAGGCCAGCGGCCGGCCCGACGTGTCGGTCGAGCGGGTGGCCATCAACCTGGTGGACGCGCGGATTCCCGACAATGCCGGCCGCCAGCCCATCGACGAGCCGGTGATCGCCGGCGGTCCGGGCGCGTACTTCTCGACGCTGCCGGTCAAGGCCATCGTGCACGCGCTGCGCCAGGCCGGCGTGCCGGCCTCGGCCTCGCTGACGGCGGGCACCTACAATTGCAACGCCATCTTCTACGGCCTGTCGCACTACATCGCCACCCGGCGGCCCGAGCTGCGAGGCGGCTTCGTGCACGTGCCATATCTGCCGGAAATGGCGGCGGCCCATCCCGGCCAGCCCAGCATGGCGCTGGATACGCTGGTGGCCGGCGTGCGGCTGCTGATCGCCACGGCGCTGGAAGTGCGCACCGACATCCGCGTCGTCGGCGGCGCGGTCAACTGAAGGGGGCGCGATGAGCAAGGGATACGCGGACGCGGCTGCGTTCGAGCTGGACGGCGCGCCATTCCGCCACGCGCGGGTCGAGGTGGACGGGCTGGGTTACCACGTGGTGGAGGGCGGCGAGGGTCCGGCGCTGATCCTGCTGGCCGGCTTTCCGCAGAGCTGGTACGCGTGGCGCCGGGTGATGCCGCTGCTGGCGCCGCACTTCCGCGTGTACGCGGTGGACCTGCCGGGCCAGGGCGATTCCGACAAGCCGCTGGACGGCTATGACACGCGCACCGCCGGCGAGCGGCTGCGCGCCTTGTTCCACACGCTGGGGCTGACGCGCTATGCGCTGGCCGGCCACGATATCGGCGCCTGGATCGCCTATCCGTATGCCGCGCGCCATGCCGACGAGGTGGAACGGGTGGTGCTGCTGGACGCCAACATTCCCGGCGTGACGCTCAAGCCCGCCATCGAGCTGGGGCCGGACAACTGGAAGAGCTGGCACTTCCTGTTCAACTCGGTGCCGGACCTGCCCGAGGCGCTGCTGCAGGGGCGCGAGCGCATCCTGATCGAGTGGTTCTTCAGCCGCAAGACGGCCAACAAGCCCGGCGTGTTCAGCGCCGCCGACATCGACGAGTACGAACGCGTCTACCAGACGCTGGGCGGCCTGCGCGGCATGCTGGGCTACTACCGCGCGGCGCACCAGGACGCCTTGCAGAACCGCGAGCTGCGCGACGCGCCATTGACGGTGCCGGTGCTGGCGCTGGGCGGCGACCGGGGCAGCGCGCCCAATCTGCACGAGGCGCTGAAGCCGCTGGCGCGCGACCTGCAGGGCGGGGTGTTGAGCGATTGCGGCCATTACATACCGGAAGAGCAGCCGCGCGAGCTGGCGCGCAGGATGCTGGCGTTCCTGCGGGGATAGCGCAGCGCGCGGGGCCATGCGATCGGCGCCAGGCGGAACGCGCGAACAAAAACGCCGGAGCTTGCGCTCCGGCGTTTTTGCTTGATCAACCGCGATCCAGGCTCAGCTGCCCACCGCCGTGCCGTCCTGCTTCCAGATCACCACCGTGGCCGGACGCGGCCGGGTGGCGCTGGCACCGTCCGGCCATTTCGAGGCGATCAGCGGGTTGTTCTGCGCATCCGTCACGCTCGGGCCTTCGCCCGGGTGCTGGATGTTGATGAACAGGTACTTCAGGTCCGGCGTCCAGGTCAGGCCCGTCACTTCGCAGCCGACCGGGCCGGTCATGAAGCGGCGGATTTCCTTGCTGCTCGTGTTGGCGACCAGCATCTGGTTGTTACCCTGGCCGGCATAGGCGCCGGTATTGGAGTAATTGCCGTCGGTCTCGATCCACAGCAGGCCGCGCTTGTCGAAAGCCAGGCCGTCGGGGCTGTTGAAGGTGTTCTCGGCGGTGACGTTGGCCGAGCCGCTGCGCAGGTCGGTGCGCGGGTACAGCGTGGGGTTGCCGGCCAGCACGAAGATGTCCCATTCGAAGCTCAGGGACGCCGGGTCGCCGCTCTTCTCGCGCCAGCGCACGATCTGGCCGTAGACGTTGTTGTCGCGCGGGTTGGCGTCGTTCTTGCCGGGATGCTTGGTGCCGGGGTAACGGTCGTTGCCGCTGCCGCGCGAGCTGTTGTTGGTCAGCGTGACATAGGCCTCGCGCGTCACCGGGTGGGTGGTGATCCACTCGGGGCGGTCCATCGGCGTCGCGCCCACGGCGTCGGCTGCCTGGCGGGTCTTGACCAGCAGCTCGCCCATGTCCTGGTTGAACAACGCGCCCAGCGTGCCGCCGGCCAGCGCCGGGGTGTCGAGCTTGAGCGGGATCCACTCGCCCACGCCCATGGCGTCGCCCTGCGCGGCGCCGTCCAGGAAGCGCGCGACGTACAGCGTCCCCTTGTCCAGCAGCAGGCGGTTCAGCGCCGGGCGGGCCGGGTCGTACTTGCCGTCGGAGACGAACTTGTAGATGTATTCGCTGGCCTGGTCGTCGCCCATGTACACCACGACGCGCTTGTCGTCGGCCAGCGTCATGGCGGCGTTTTCGTGCTTGAAGCGGCCCAGCGCGGTCAGCTTCTTGGGCGTGGAGTTCGGATCGAACGGGTCGATTTCCACGATCCAGCCGCAGCGGTTGTATTCGTTGGGCTCGATCGACCAGTTGAAGCGGTCGTCGAAGTAGTCCCAGCGGTACGAGCCGCTGGAGGTCTTGCCCGTGCCCTTGTAGCGCTCCATGTGGCGCTGGTACTCGGTGTCGGGGTAGTTCACCGAGGCGGGCGCGGCGTTGCTGATGCCGAAATAGTCGGTGAAGTTCTCTTCACAGGTGAGGTAGGTGTTCCACAGCGTGTAGCCGTTGCCGCAGTTGCCGAAGGTGCCGAAGCAGCGCGTGCCGGACGGGTCCGCGTTGGTCTTGACCAGGCGGCTGCCGGCGGCCGGGCCGACCAGCTGCATGGCGACGTTGGCGTTGACGCTGCGGTTGAACGGCGAATCCAGCACCGGCGCCCACTTGCCGTTGGTCAGGCGGATGTGCAGCACCGACACGCCGTGCGCGTGCTGCGACTTGCGCACCCAGTCCAGGTTCCACTGGGCGTTGCCCGGCACCACGCCCACGGGGTAGAAGTATTCCGGCGTGGTGTATTCGTGGTTGGTGACCATCAGGCCTTCGACGCTGCTGCCCGTGGCGCTGTCGGTGCCGTCGATGGGGAAGAAGTGCATGCCGTCGTGGTTGTAGCCGATCTGGCGGGCCTGATCGGCGCCGCCGTTGCTGGCGTCGGCCTTGAAGGCGGGCGCGCCGGCGAACAGCGGATCGCCCCAGCGGTTGAGCACGGCGTACTGATAGCCCTCGGGCACCACGACGGTGTCGGCCGTGCTCATGGGCACGGCCTTGAAATTCAGGTCGACCGGCTTGGGCTGCTCAGGCGTGGGTTTTTCCGGCGTGACCGGCTTGGCGGGGGAATCATCATCGTCATCGCTGCCACAGGCGGTCAGGCCCGCGCCCATGAAGCCGACCGCGCCGGCGCCCAGGCCGGCCTTCAGGAAGCCGCGGCGCGACAGCACGCGGCTCACCACGTCGTTGAAATGGGGGGCGGTGGAAGCGTTGGACGGGATGTCGTCCAAATCCGGAGTGCTCATCAGTGTTCCCGTGATGTGTCATTCGTGTGACAGACGCCACCTCGGCGCTGCCTGCGAGCATCATCGTTCGGGAACATTGCCCGGGAATGACAGCAAACTGAAAGCGCTACGACAGCGGCGCCGGGCGGATGAACTGCTGTTCGGTGACCGTCGAACCCCATTGCTCGCCGGCTTCCTCGCGCACCAGCTGGAAGCCGACCGACTCATACAGCTTGCGGGCCGCGTCCAGCCCCTTGAAGGTCCAGAGCCGGGTGGCGGCGAAGCCGAGCCGGTCGCAGTAGGCCACGGCCTCGGCCAGCAGTTGGCGGCCCACGCCGCTGCCGCGACAGCCGTCGTCCAGGATGAACCAGCGCAGGTGCGCGTGGTTGTTGCCCAGGTCCTGCCCGTCGATGGCGACCGAGCCGACGATGCGGCCGTTCAGCATCGCCAGCCAGACGTGGTTGCCGGTCTGGTTGAGCCGGCCGGCGAACTTGGCCACGCCGGTCGCGACCTGGCTTTCGAAGAACTGGCCGAAGCCGGCGTGGCGCGCGTAGAACGCGGCGTGCATTTCGGTGATGCGGCCGATCATGCCGGGCTGGTAGCCGGCGCAGATCGTGACCGGATTGGACGCGCCGGGCCGGAACGCCTCGTCGTTTTCGCGGCAGGCCTGCAAGGCCTGGGCATAGGCGCCCAGGCCCTGGGCCACGGCCTGGCGCTGCGAGGGGTTGAGCCGCGCCATCGCGGTGTTGACCTGCATCCGGCCATAGGCATGGATCTGGTCCACCTTGCGCTTGCCATCCCGGGTCAGCGACAGCTGCTTGACGCGGGCGTCGTCGCCGGCCACGGCTTCCTCCAGCTCGCCGGCCTCGATCAGCTTGGCCAGCATGCGGCTGATGCTGGACTTGTCCAGGCCCAGGAAGGGCGCGAGCTGCGCCGCCGTCATGGCGCCGCGCGCGTCGATCTCCAGCAGCGTGTGCACCGCCGAGGCGGAATGGCCGCTGGCCGCCAGCGTGGACTGCATGAAGCCGAGTTCGCGGACCATGCTGCGGGACGCGGCGCGGATGTCTTCGACGAGGGATGGGTCGGTGCTCATGGCGGCTCCATGGTGGGGCGGTGCAGGATTGGTTGTATCGTACAACTAATATTCCGGCCGCGTCCAGCATCGTGCAATGGCAAGGGGCCGCCCGAAGCCGGCGGCCGGTCTTCAGGCGGAATCGAACAGGCGCAGGATGGCGTCGCGCGCGTGGACAGTGCGCGGATTGCGCAGCGCGCCCTTGTTCCAGACCAGATACAGATCATTGCTCTGCGCGGCCGCGCGGCGCGGGGCCAGGGCGGCCAGGCGGCCGGCCTTGAGGGCAGGCGCGCACAGATAGTCGGGCAGGACGGACCAGCCGTGGCCTGCGATCACCAGGTCCTGGATGATGCGCAGGTCCGGAATGGTCATGGTCGCCTGCAAGGCGGGGGGCAGGCGGAACATCGCGTTCCAGACAGGCCGCACCAGGGGCAGGTCTTCGTCGTAGGCGATGAGGGGCAGCGATGCGAGTCCGGCGGCCAGGTCGCGCTTGTCCAGGCTGGCCGCCAGCGCGGGCGCGAGCACCAGCTGGAACCGCTCGGTGAGCAGTCTGGCGTAGCCATGCGCGCGCTCGTCGGGCAGGGACGCGGTGATGGCCAGGTCGGCGCTGGCGTCGCCGAGCAGGCCGTAGATGCGCTCGCGGTTGCCGGTGTGCACGCGGATCCGCAGGCCCTGCGCCATGAGCGGCGCCAGTCCGTCGGCCAGCCGCGCGGCGATGAAGTCGGCGGGGCCGGCGATGTGCAGCGTGCCGGACAGGTCGCCGCCCAGCTTGTAGCTGGCCAGGCGGGCCTGCAAGCCGTCGAGCATGGGGCCGACGGCGCGCGCCAGTTCATGGGCGGCGTCGGTGGGTGTGACGCCGCGCGCGCGCCGCAGGAACAGGGGCTTGCCGACGAAGGCTTCCAGCGCCTGGATGTGCAGGGACGCTGCCGGCTGGGTCATGCCCAGGCGTTCGGCGGCCCGCGAGAAGGACGAGAGCCGATAGGCCTCGATGAAGGTATGCAGATGATCCAGGTGGCTCATGGCGTCGTGCCGCCGGGCGGCGCATGGTGGCCCCAGCCATAAGAAAAATTGGCCTGAGGGCATGAAATCATCATTTTATCTATCGATGGCGCTTGCCTAGAGTGTGTGCGTGCCTTGATTCACGCTTCACACATAGAGAGTCCATCATGCCGTTCGTGGTTTATCTTTTCTCGCTCAGCGCATTCGCGCTGGGCCTGGCCGAGTTCGTGCCGATCGGGTTGGCGCATGCCATAGCCCAGGGGCTGGAGGTCGGCGTCGGGCAGGCGGGCAGCGCCGTGACGCTGTATGCGCTGGGCGCGACCTTCGCGGCGCCGGTGTTGAGCGCCGTGACGGCCGCCTGGCCGCGCGGGCGCGTGGTGCTGGCCGCGATGCTGGCCTTTGCTGCGGGCAGCCTGGCGGCCGCGCTGGCCCCCGACCTGGCGTCCATGCAGGCGGCGCGTTTCGTCGCAGGCATGGGACATGGCCTGTTTCTCGCCGTCGCGTCCGCCGCCGCCGCGCAACTGGCGGGAGAGGCCAGGGCCGGTCGCGCCGTGGCCGTCGTGTTCGCGGGCTTCACGGCCGCGATGGCGATCGGCGTGCCGGTCGGCGCCTATATCGGCGAGACGATCTCCTGGAGGCTCGTGCTGGCGGCGATTGCCGCTTGCGGCGGCGTAGGATGCGCTGGGCTGTTGTGGGGCATGAAGGCGCTGCCCATCGGGGCGGCGGCGCGCGGCGCGGCGTCGGCGGGGCTGGCATTGAAGATGCTGGCGCATCCGGCCTTGCTGGCCGCCTCGGCTGTGACGGTGCTGGCCTACGCGGGATCGTTCTCGGCTTATACGTACATCGCGCCGCTCCTGCTGGACACGACAGGGGTCGATGTCCGCGCCGTGGGGATGTACATGCTGGCCTACGGGCTGTTCGCCGCGATCGGCAACGCGCTGGGCGGCAGGTTGACCGACAGCCTCGGCGTGCAGCGCGCCAGCGTGGCGATCGTGGCGGGCATCGGCGCGGCGGCCCTGGGCATGTGGGCGGGCGCGCGCTCGCCGGTGGCGATGGCCGTGGCGGTCGCCGCGCTGGGCTTGTTCACCTATGCGGCGGTACCCGCGCTGCAGGCCCGGCTGATGGGCATCGCCAGGCTGCGCGCGCCGCAGGCGCAGGGCGTGGCCGCTGGGCTGAACATCGCGGGCTTCAATTCCGGCATTGCGCTGGGCGCCTGGGCGGGCGGCCTCGCGCTGGGCGCGGCGGGCGTGGCGCAGGTGGGGTTGGCTGGCGGACTGCTCGCGCTGTTGGGGCTGGCGCTGCTGCTGTGGCAGGCCCGCTCGCCCGCTGTCGTTGCTGACAACCTGCTGAACAGGTAATCAGGATATGAAAACTCTGTCGTTCGCGCGCGGCCGAGCCGCCGATATCGTCGCGGTTCGAGAGGGAAGCCTTCCCGACATGACAAGGAGAACCCGATGTCCCTACGCAATCTGCTGGCCGGCGCGTTCGTGGCGCTGACCCTGTTGGCCGCCGCGCCTGCCACGGCGCAACACGCCAAGTTCCTGGTCAGCACCGACTGGCTGGAACAGAACCTGAAGAACCCCAAGGTGCGCGTGGTCGAGGTCAGCGTGAATCCCGGCCTGTACGAGCGCGGCCATATCCCGGGCGCGGCCAACGTCAGCTGGCATACCGACCTGGTCGACACCGTCAGCCGCGACATCGCGCCGCCGGCGCAGTTCCAGGGATTGCTGGCGCGCGCCGGCATCGACGCCGACACCACCACCATCCTGTACGGCGACAACAACAACTGGTTCGCGGCCTGGGGCGCCTGGGTATTCGACATCTACGGCATCCAGAACGTGAAGCTGCTGGACGGCGGCCGCAAGAAATGGGAGGCCGAGGGCCGGCCGCTGGCCAATAGCGCCACCGTGCACGCGCCGGGCAACGCCCGCGTCAAGGACGCCAACCCGGCGCTGCGCGCGCGGCTGCAGGACGTGTTGGCCGTGGCGCGCAAGGAAAAGCCCGGGGTGCTGGTCGATATCCGCTCGGCCGACGAATACAACGGCAAGATCTTCGCGCCCAACGGCGTGCCCGAGCTGGCGGTGCGCGCCGGCCATGTGCCGGGCGCGGTCAACGTGACCTGGAGCAAGCTGGTGGCCGAGGACGGCACCTTCAAGTCCGCCGAGGAATTGAAGGCCATCTACCAGGCCGCCGGCGTGGACGGCAGCAAGCCCGTCATCACCTACTGCCGCATCGGCGAGCGCTCCAGCCATTCCTGGTTCGCGCTGAGCAAGCTGCTGGGCTACGAGACGCGCAACTATGATGGCTCGTGGACCGAGTATGGCAACAGCGTGGGCTCGCCCATCAGCAACCCGGCCGGCACGGTCTGGGGCAAGACCTGATGCGCGCAGGCCTGGCGGCGGCCGCCGGCGTGCTGGCGGCCGTCTTGTTGTGGGCATATTGGCTGTCGGGCCTGCCCGAGGTCGGGCGGGCGCTGTCATTGTCGGCGCTGCTGGGCGCGGCCTTCGGCGTGGCCCTGCAGCGTTCGGGCTTCTGCTTCTATTGCATCGCGCGCGATTTCATCCAGCGGCGCGAGGCCTCGGGACTGTACGCGGTGCTGATCGCGCTGGCGGCGGGCACCTTGGGCTATCACGCGGTGTTCGGCGCCTTCCTGCCGGTGCCGGGCGCCGATCGCCTGCCGCCGGGCGCGCATATCGGGCCGGTGAGCGTGGCGCTGGCGGTCGGGGCGTTTGTGTTCGGACTGGGCATGCGGATCTCGGGATCCTGCATCAGCGCGCATTTCTACCGCATCGGCGAGGGCGCGCTGGGCTCGCCTTTCGCGCTGCTGGGAGCGGCGGTCGGCTTCGCGCTGGGCTTTGCCTCGTGGAACACGCTGTACCTGTCGCTGATCCAGGCGGCGCCGGTGGGCTGGCTGCCGCGTCATCTGGGCTATGGCGGCTCGGCGTTGCTGCAATGCGCGGCGCTGGCGGCGCTGGCGTGGGGCGTCTCGCGCCTGTCGCGGCCGGATGCCGCCGCGCGCGATGCCAGCGACGCCACGGGCCATGCCTGGCAGGCCGCGCTGCGGCTGCGCTGGCCCGCCGCCGCCGGGGGACTGGCCGTGGCCTTCATCGCCGTGATCGCCTATCTGCGCGTCGCGCCGCTGGGCGTGACCGCCGAACTGGGCAGCCTGGCGCGCACGGCGGCCTTCGATGCCGGCTGGCTGCCGGCGCGGCTGGAGGGGCTGGACGGCTTCGCCGGCTGCGCCACGGCGGTCAAGCAGGCGCTGCTGTCGAACAATGGCGTGTTCGTGCTGTCGCTGGTGGCGGGTGCCTGGGCCGCCGCGCTGGCGGCGGGCGCGTTCAAGCCCAGGCTGCCGTCGGCGGCGCAGATCGGCCGCAATTTCGCCGGCGGCGTGCTGATGGGCTGGGGCGGCATGACCGCGCTGGGTTGCACCGTGGGCACGTTGTTGTCGGGCGTGATGGCGGGGGCTTTGTCGGGTTGGATCTTCGGCGCCTGCTGCTACGCGGGGATCTGGGCGGGGTTGAAGC
>NZ_JAGTJY010000206.1:0-10188 GCF_018195695.1 Achromobacter sp. Marseille-Q0513
AGAACCTGCCGTCGGTCATCAGCGTGCAGATCCTGGGCTATGGCGACGAACCGGCCGCCGCCGCGCCCTCGGCCCAGCCGCGCGCCCCGGCGCCGGCCTACCGGCCGGACGGCGTGGTGCAGGTGCAGGGGGTGGACGGCGGCGGCTGAAATCCCTCCGTCTGTCATGCTGGTGTCACATCGGCGGGGAGCAAAAAGCGGACCAGGGCCCGGGAATTTCCGGGCCCTGGTCCGTTCCGGCGGGCCTTCCCAGGGGCGCCGGCGCTGTTACGTGAAATTTTTCTTACAACGCGCAGTCTCGGGCTCGCCAGTACGTCTAGTAACAAGCAGAAGCTGCGGACGAGGACATGCGGGCAGAAATCCGTCACGAGATTGTCAAGCGCACTGCACGGTAGCGGCCGGCCACTGACCGGTTTTCATAAAAGGAACTGAGTGCATCGCTATGCATGATTTCGAGAGTAAGGGCAGCGCCTTGCGCGCAGCGGGAGCGATCGTCCTGACGCTGGCGGCTGGCGCCGCCTGGGCGCAGGCCGCCGCGCCCGCCGATGCCGCCGCCGCGGCAGCCGACCAGCGCCGCGTCAACGTCAATGAGTACATCGTGCGCGGCAACACCGTGCTGGAGGCGCGTGACATCGAGAAGGCGGTCTATCCGTACCTGGGGCCGGACCGCACGCTGTCCGACATCGAGGCCGCGCGCGAGGCCCTGCAGACCATCTACCAGGAGCGCGGCTACCAATCGGTGTACGTGGACCTGCCCGAGCAGCAGGTGGCCGACGGCATCGTCTTCCTGCAGGTATCGGAAACCAAGGTGGGCCGCGTGCGCGTGGTCGGCGCCAAGCACTATTCGCCGCTGACCATCCGCGACGAAGTGCCCGCGCTGCAGGAAGGCGAGGTGCCGAACTTCAACAAGGCCCAGGCCGAGCTGACCAACCTGAACCGCGGCGCCTCGCGCCAGGTGGTGCCGCTGGTCAAGGAAGGCCGCATGCCGGGCACCATGGACGTGGACCTGAAGGTCGAGGACAAGAGCCCCTGGCACGCCAGCGTGGGCCTGAACAACGACTACAGCGCCGACACCAAGAAGCTGCGCAGCACCGCCTCGATCGGCTACGACAACCTGTGGCAGCTGGGCCATTCCGTCAGCCTGACCTTCTTCACCGCGCCGCAGCAGACCGACAACGCCAAGGTCTGGTCCGGCTCGTACTCGATGCCGCTGTCCAACCGCTGGAGCCTGCAGTTCTCCGGCTACAAGAGCGACAGCAACGTGGCCACCATCGGCGGCACCAACGTGCTGGGCAAGGGCCACTCGTTCGGCGTCAGCGCGACCTACAGCATGGAGCCGCAGGGCGAGTGGTACAACTCGCTGACGATGGGCATCGACTACAAGAAGTTCGATGAAACCACGCGCTTCGGCAACAACGAAGAACTCATCCCGCTGAAGTACCTGCCGTTCACGTTCTCGTACAACGGCTACCGCTATTCCGAGTCCTCGCAGAGCAGCGTGGGCCTGTCGATCGTCGGCGCCACGCGCTCGTCCTTCGGCATCGGCAGCGACTGGAAGGAATTCGACGACAAGCGCTATCGCGCCAGCCCCAGCTTCGCGCTGCTGCGCGGCGATGGCACCCATACGCAGAACCTGTTCGGCGACTGGCAGCTGGGCCTGCGCGGCGCCTTCCAGCTTTCGTCCGGCGCCCTGGTGTCCAACGAGCAGTTCTCGGCTGGCGGCGCCACCAGCGTGCGTGGCTACCTGGCCGCCGAGCGCACCGGCGACGACGGCGTGCTCGGCTCGGTCGAGTGGCGCACGCCGTCGCTGGCCCGCTGGCTGGGCCCCAATGTCAACGAATGGCGCTTCTACGCCTTCGCCGACGCCGCCACCCTGCGCCTGCGCGAAACGCTGCCGGAGCAGGACGCCAGCTACTCGCTGGCCAGCGTCGGCCTGGGCACCCGCATGCAGGTGCTGGACTGGCTGAGCGGCTCGCTGGACTGGGGCTACCCGCTCAAGGACGGTCCCAACACCCGCAAACACGATCCCCGACTGAACTTCAACTTGCGCGCCAGCTTCTGAGCGCGCACGCAACCGCATTCCTCCCGGAGTCCTGACCATGCAACGTTTACTGATGTTCCTACTGACCGTGCTGGCCGGCCTAGCGCCGGCGGCCGCCAACGCCTGGTGGCAGGCCGACTGGCAATACCGCAAGCAGATCACCGTGGACACCACGCCGCAAGGCGCGCCGCTGGGCGGCGCCGCCGGCCGTTCGCCGTTGCTGGTGCGCCTGCACACCGGCAACTTCACCTTCGACGGCATCAGCGAGAAGGGCGCCGACATCCGTTTCGTCGCGGCCGATGACCAGACCGTGCTGAACCATCAGCTCGAAGCCTTCGATCCGCTGCTGGGCATCGCCCTGATCTGGGTGGACGTGCCCGAGCTGGCCGACGGCCAGCGCCAGGAAATCTGGATGTACTACGGCAACCAGAAGGCCCCGGCCTCGGCCAATGGCCAGCTGACCTTCGACCCGAACTACACGCTGGTCTACCACTTCGACGGCGCCGCCGGCGCACCGCCGCGCGACACCACCGCCTACAGCAACCACGCCCAGACCCCGACCACCGCCGCGGTGGACGGCGTGATCGGCCGCGCCGCGCAGTTCGCCGGCGGCGCGCCGCTGATGCTGCCCGCGAGCCCCTCGCTGGCCATCCCGGCCGCCGGTTCCTTCACGTTCAGCGCCTGGGTGCGCGCCGACCAGCCCGCTGGCGAGCAGCTGATCTACGCCCGCCGCGACGCCGGCAACTCGCTGCTGGTTGGTATCAACCAGGGCGTGCCTTTCGTCGAGGTCAACGGCCAGCGCAGCCAGCCGGGCCAGCCCCTGGCCCCGGCCGCCTGGCAGCACGTGGCCGTGACGGCCGACGGCAGCAAGGTCAACCTGTACGTCAACGGCCGTGTCTCGTCGTCGCTGGCCGCCAGCCTGCCGCCGCTGAACACCGTCGCCGCCCTGGGCGGTGACGTGCCGGCTCCGGCCGTCGCCCCGGCTGCCCCCGCCGCGCCCGCCGCCGACGGTCAGGCGCCGGTCGAAGCCGCGCCCGTCCGTCCGGTCTATACGCCGTTCGTGGGCGCCATCGACGAAGTGCGCCTGTCCAAGATCGCCCGCCCCGCCGCGCTGATCCTGGCCGACGCCACCGCGCAGGGCGCCGAATCGCGCCTGGTGGCCTATGGCACCGACGAAGAGCAGTCCGGCTTCGGTTTCGGCGGCCTGGGCTTCCTGCTCAAGGCCGTGCCGATCGACGCCTGGGTCATCATCGCCATCCTGGTCGTGATGATGGTGCAGTCCTGGTTCATCATGATCAGGAAGAGCCGCAACGTGGCCCGCGTGGCCCGCGCCAACGACGCCTTCCGCGAGTCGTTCGCCAAGGTCGGCAAGCGCCTGGAACTGCTGGCCGACGACGCCAACCTGGCGCGCTCGCTGGAGCATGCCTCGCTGTGGCGCCTGTACCGCGTGGCGGTCAATGAAATCCGCACCCGCCGCGAACAGGGCGCCGACACCAGCTCGATCTCGGCCGCCACCATCGAAGCCATCCGCGCCTCGATGGACGCCGTGCGCACCAAGGAAAACCAGGTGCTGGGCGCCAAGCTCGGTTCGCTGTCCAACGCCATCGCCGGCGGCCCGTACATCGGCCTGCTGGGCACGGTGCTGGGCATCATGGTGGTGTTCCTGGGCACGGCCATGGCCGGCGACGTGAACATCAACGCCATCGCGCCCGGCATGGCCGCCGCGCTGCTGGCCACCGCCATGGGCCTGTTCGTCGCCATCCCCGCCCTGTTTGGCTACAACCGCCTGGTCTCGCGCAACAAGGAAGTCAGCGCCGACATGCGCGTGTTCGTCGACGAGTTCGTCACGCGCCTGGCCGAAGTGCATGGCGAGACGCAGGAGCAGGAAGCCGCCCACCATCCCGCGCCGCGCGCTGCCGGCCGTCCGGCTGTCCGCGATGCGCAGCCCGCCGCCGCCGAAGCATAAGGAGATCCCATGGCTTCCGTATCCGCCGCCCAGGATGATGACGACGACGCGCCCGTCGACGGCATCAATATCACGCCGCTGGTCGACGTGCTGATGGTGGTGCTGGTCATGTTCATCCTGACCGCCACCGCGCAGATCGCCGGCATCAAGGTCAACCTGCCCAAGGCCAGCTCTTCGATGGCCCTGTCGCAGCCCAAGACCAAGGCGATCTCCGTCAACGACGCCGGCCAGGTCTTCCTGGACGCCTATCCGGTCACCCTGCCCGAGCTGGAGGACAGGCTGCGCACCGAGAAAGCGCTCAACCCCGACTTCCCGGTCATCGTGCGCGGCGACGCTGCCGTGCAGTACCAGAAGGTCGTGGAAGTGCTGGACCTGCTGCGCCGCCTGGAACTCGCCCAGGTCGGCCTGGTCACCGGTAAGCCGCAATAGGGGCCGAGGCAAACGTCATGTCGTTTCCTGAATCCGATTCCCCGCGCGCGCAGCGCCCGGCGCTGCGCTGGCTGAAGCTGGCGGCGGTGGCCGTGGCGCTGGCCGCCGCGGCCTATCTGCTGTGGCGCTGGGCCAATGACATGTCCGGCGTGCGGCGCGAGCCGCCGAAGGTGTCGGCGATCATTCCGCTGCCGCCTCCGCCTCCGCCACCGCCCGAGCCCGAGAAACCGCCGGAGCCCGAGCAGCCCAAGGAAGAGCAGCAGCCCGTGCCCGAGCCCGAGCCGGTGCCCACGCCCGAGCCGCCCAAGCCGCAGGACGAGGCGCCGCCTCGGCCGGCCGACGACCTCGCCAACCCGATGCAGATCGATGGCGATGCGCAGGCCGGCAACGACGCCTTCAACATCGGCGCCGGCCAGGGCAAGGGCATGTCGGGCGGCGGCGGCGGTCGCGCCGGCAACGCCACGTACAGCCAGTACCTCGCCTACGCGCTGCAGAAGATCCTGCGCGAGGACGAGCGCACCCGCAACCTGACCTTCCGCCTGCAGGCCAACATCTGGCTGACGGCGAGCGGGCAGGTCACGCGCGTCGAGCTCACCAAGTCCAGCGGCGATGCGGACGTCGACGCCCGCGTGGTGGCGGCCTTGCGCGCGGTGCCTGCGCTGGACGAACGTCCGCCGGCCTCGGTCAGCATGCCCATCCGCGCCTCGCTGACCGGCCGCCGCCCCTCCTGAAATCACGAACCGAACAGATCCCTGGAGTGTCAAGACAATGAAGTTCCAACTCAACCGACTGGCCGCCGCGCTGGCCCTGGCCGCCGCGGGCGCCGTGGCGCTGCCGGCGCAGGCCGCGCCGGCCCCGTCCGAGAACGCGACCGTCAACCTGATCCGCCTGCTGGTGCAGCAGGGCGTCATCAAGCAGGACCAGGCCGACGCGCTGGTGGCGCAGGCCGAGGCCGAGGCCAAGAGCGCGCGCGCGACCGGCAATGACCGTGGCGCCGCCGTGGCGCAGGCCGGCGACGTGCGCGTGCCGTACATCCCGCAGACCGTGCGCGACCAGATCCGCGACGAGGTCAAGGCCGAAGTGATGACCCAGGCCAAGGAAGAGAACTGGGCTCAGCCGAACACCTTCCCCGACTGGGTTTCGCGCATCACCGTCGAGGGCGATGTGCGCGTGCGCGACGAGTCGCGCCTGTACTCGGGCAGCAACAGCAACGAAATCACCGATTTCGCGCGCATGAATGCCAAGGGGCCGTACGACGTCAATCCGCAAGGCGGCAACAGCTACCCGCCGATGCTGAACACGCGCGAAGACCGCCGCAACCAGCTGCGCGTGCGCGCCCGCCTGGGCGTGCGCGCCGAGCTGTCCGAGTCCTGGACCGCCGGCATCCGCCTGGCCACGGGCAGCGACGACAGCCCGGTGTCGACCTCGCAGACGCTGGGCGGCGGCATGTCCAAGAAGGACATCTGGCTGGACCAGGCCTACCTGACCTACCGTCCGACCAAGTGGGCCACCGTCACCGGCGGGCGCATCGGCAATCCGTTCGATTCCACCGACATGCTGTTCTCGAACGACCTGAACTTCGACGGCGTGGCCGCGATCTTCAAGCACCCGCTGCAGGGCCGCGACGTGACGCTGTTCGGCACGCTGGGCGCCTTCTCCACCGAGTACAGCGCCAATGGCTGGAACTCGTCGTCCTTCAAGGAAGGCAAGAGCGAGGACAAGTGGCTGCTGGCCGCCCAGGCCGGCGCCGAGTGGAAGGTCAACAACAAGAACACGCTGCGCGGCGCGCTGGCCTACTACCATTTCGACAATATCGCGGGCAAGCGCTCCAGCCCCTGCTCGCCGTGGAACGGCGACCAGAACTGCGACACCGACTGGTCGCGTCCGGCCTTCATGCAGAAGGGCAACACGCTGTTCCTGCTGCGCGACATCATGGCCAATCCGGCCAACCCCGGCGCCACGCCGCAGCCGCAGTTCGTGGGCCTGGCGTCCAAGTTCGACCTGCTGGACGTGAACCTGCGCTGGGACACGCGCGTGTTCGACGGCCTGGGCCTGCGCCTGAACGGCAACTACATCCGCAACCTGGCCTACAGCAAGGGCAAGATCTGGAGCCGCTCGCAAGGTCACCTGGTCAACAACTTCAACGAGAACGGCGAAGTGCAGAGCGGTCCGAACGCCTGGATGCTGCAGGCCACGCTGGGCCGTTCGTTCGACCTGAAGGAGAAGGGCGACTGGCTGGCCTTCGTCGGCTACAAGTACATCCAGCCGGATGCCTTGCCCGACGGCTTCAACGATTCGTCGTTCCACCAGGGCGGCACCAACGCGCGCGGCTACTACATCGGCGGCAGCTACGCCTTCGATAAGAACGTCTATGGCGTGTTGCGCTGGATGAGCACCAAGGAAGTCTACGGCGCGCCGCTGGCCATCGACACCATGCAGTTCGAGATCAACGCCAGGTTCTGAGGCCATGGACATGCACACCGTATGGGATGAATCCGGCCAGGCCGCGCCGCTGTCGGCCGGGCGCGGCCGCCGGCTGGCGGCCATGGCAGCGCTGTGCGCCGCGGGCCTGACGCTGGGCGCCGCCGCGCAAGCCGAAAGCATGGAAGAGAAGCTGCGCGCGCAGCTGCGCAGCACCACGCAGCAGCTGCAGCAGATGCAGAGCGAGCAGGCCCAGGTCAACGCCGCCAAGGCGGCGGCCGAGGCCCAGCGCGATGCGGCGCAGAAGGAGCTGGAAGCCTTGCGTGGCCAGCTTTCCCGCGCCCAGGGCCAGGCCGAGAAGCTGTCGCAGCAGCAGAGCGCGGTGCTGGAAAGCGCGCAGTCGCAGATCGCCGCCAGCAACGCCCAGCTGGGCAAGTTCAAGGGCGCCTACGACGAGCTGCTGGTCCTGGCGCGCACCAAGGAAAGCGAGCGCGCCAAGCTGGCCGGCGCGCTGGCCCAGCGCGACGAGCAGGTCAAGAGCTGCGTCGCCAAGAACCGCGAGATGTACCAGGCCGGCAAGGACATCCTGAACGCCTACGAGCGCGTCAGCACGGGCGACATGATGGCCATGCGCCAGCCCTTCGCCCGCAGCGCGCGCGTGAAGTTCGAGGAACAGGCGCAGGAGTACGGCGACAAGCTGTACGACGCGCAGGTCCCGGCCTCGGCCGCCGCCATCGCCTCGCCCAAGCCCGGCGCGCCGGAACCGGGCGCCGCCGACGCGTTCACCATGCAGACCCAAACCAAATAAACCCGCAAGGAAATGACGATGACCGACTCCAACCTGATTCTCGACGTGAGCGCCGAACGCCTGCAGGAAGTGCTGCAATCGGCCGGCTACCGCGTCACCGTGTCCGAGCAGAACGGCATGGTGCAGCTGCTCAGCGCCAGCCAGGGCGTGGGCTTTGCCGCGCGCATGGGCAACCCGGCGCTGCCGGAAGGCCAGTTCCTGGACTACACGCTGAGCTGCGCGCTGCGCGTGCAGGGCGAGCTGCCGGCCGGCCTGGCCGAGCGCTGGAACGTGGAAAAGCGCTTCGCCCGCCTGACCGTGCAAGGCGCCTTCCTGGTGCTGGAACTGGATGTGATCGTGGCCGGCGGCGTGTCCGAGAACTATCTGCTCGCCACCACTGAACTGTGGGACCGCCTGCTGCAGGAATTCCTGCTGTTCCTGCGCGCCAACGCCGCGCCGGGCGCCGGCGAGGAAGCCGGCCAGTCCCAGGAATCGCTGTCCGAGGCGCAGGCCGAATCCGCGGCCGAGCCGACGACGCACTAAGGCCCGCGGGGCGGCGCCCCGGGCCGGCGTCCGCGATCGTGGATCCGGTCCGTGTCCGCCGCCCGCCGCGAGTGCTTGCCAGCTTGTGAGACAGACCATGAACAGCATCCTGAAACAGCCCACGAAAGTCCGTATCGCCGCCGCCGTGCTGCTGGTCGCCGGCGCGGCCGGCGCGGTCGCGCTGATGCGCGGCAGCCCCGCCCAGAGCAGCGAAAGCAAGCCCGCGCCGCAGGCCGCCGCCAAGCCGGCCCCGGCCGCCGCGCCCGCCGCCGGCGCCAAGCCGCCGGCCGTGGCCACGCTGGGCGCGGTGCAGGTGGATCGGGACGAGCTGCAGCGCCAGCTGCAGGCGCTGCCGCCGCAGGCGCGCGCGCAGCTCAAGGACAACCGCGCGGGCCTGGATCAATGGCTGCGCGCCCGGCTCGCCGAGAAGGCCTTGATCGAACAGGCGCGCGTCCAGGGCTGGCAGGACAAGCCCGAGGTCAAGCGCGCCTTCCAGGCGGCGCAGGAACAGATCCTGATGCAGAGCTACCTGGAATCGGTCAGCCGCGCGCCCGACGACTATCCGGCCGAGGCCGATCTGGCCGCCGCCTACGAGCGCGCCAAGCCGCAGCTGGCCCAGCCCGCGCTGTACCGTGTCAGCCAGATCTTCCTGCCGGCGCCGCTGGGCGACGGCGAGGCCGTGGCCGCCGCGCGCAAGCAGGCGCAGGACCTGGTCAAGCGCGCCCAGGCGCCCAAGGCCGATTTCGCCGCGCTGGCGCGCGCCAATTCGCAGGACGCCAGCAGCCGCGAACAGGGCGGCGACATCGGCTTCCTGCCGCTGGCCCAGCTGACGCCGGAGATGCGTCCGGTGGTCGAGCAACTCAAGACCGGCGACGTGTCGGCCCCGGTGCAGTCCGCCGCGGGCTTTCACATCCTGAAGCTGGCGGACCTGCGTCCGGCCGGCGTGACTCCGTTCGATCAGGTCAAGGGCGAACTGCGCGCCGCGCTGCGCAGCCAGCGTCAGGAACTTGCCGCGCGCGCTTATCTGGAGGGCTTGCTGAATGCGGGAACCGTCAGTATCGATGGCGCGGCCCTCAATGCCGCCTTCGAGCAAACCGCGGCCGCCCCGGCGGCCGGCGGCGCCGTCGCGAGCGCCAAGCCCTGAGGCGCCGGAGCCTGTGCCCGCGCTCGCGCAGCGCCTGGATGACAGGTTGCTGCAGGCGCTGGGCCAGGCCGATCCGCCCGTCAGCGTCCAGAGCGCGGCGGCCCTGATCCAGGCGCTGCGCGCCACCTTTTCCGACGAGATGCGCAGATGGTTCCCGCTGGTGCCGGAAGCCGAGCCGGGCCGCGCGCGCGAGGCGGCGCGCGAGGCCAGCCTGGACCTGGCCGACCTGCGCGTGCTCTATCGCGCGCTGCGGGTCGCGTGGCTGGCCGAGCTGGTCTTCGGCGAGCGCGAGCTGGCGCACCGCTGGCTGTGCCAGCCCAAGCGCCGCCTGCACGGCCGGGTGCCGCTGCTGCTGTGCCAGTACGGCCGGTATGCCGCGATGATCGAGCAATGGCTGGTCAACATAGACGAAGGAAACGGCCCATGATCGCGCTTTGGCGCTTGAGCAATAGCCAGGACCTGCAGCCCCGCGGGCGGCCGCCAGGCCGCTGGCATGGCCCCGGCGCGCCGGTGGTGGTGCTGGATGCCAGTCCGGCCGCCGCCGTGTTCGCGCGGTTGGCCCAGGCCGAGGTGGCGCATCCGCGCGCGCTGCCGCGCCATTACTTCCTGCTGGAGGTCGTCGCGCCGGAGAGCGCGGTAGAGGACAGCCATGCGCCGGCCAACTGGCTCACCGACCTGCAGGCCACGCGCGCGCTGGGCAATGCCTGGCTGGCGCGCGGCGAGACCGCGCTGCTGCGCGTGCCCTCGGCGGCGGGCGGCCTGCAGTACCTGCTCAATGCCGAGCACCCGCAACTGGCGCAATGCCAGATCGTGTCGGCGCTGGCCTATCCCTACCTGCCGCATCTGACGGGGCTGGAC
>NZ_JAGTJY010000207.1:0-10133 GCF_018195695.1 Achromobacter sp. Marseille-Q0513
CTCCTGCGGTGGCGCGGGCGGGGGAGCCGGCATCACGGGTGGCATGGGCGGCCCTGGCGGCGGGCTCATCAGCCCCGTCGCCCCGGGCGGTGCAGGCGGTTTCAGCCCGGGGATGAATGGCGCCGACGGCGCCACCGGTACTTCCGTCCTTGACCCCGACGGTCTCCATCGCAACGGCGTCGGCGGCGGTGGCGGTGGCGGCGGCGGCGCCGCCGGCTACGTCGGCAATCTCCTGCCAGGCCGGGGGATCAAAGGCGGCAATGGCGGCAACGGCGGCAAGGCCGGAGACTACGCCGATGGCGCCACTCCCCTTCGATCCGCCAACACGGGCCTGGGCGGCAACGGCGGCGCGGGAGCAAGTGGCGCGATCCTGCAAGGGACGGGTACGTACCTCGGCACGGTCCTGTACTCGATCTCGGGAGGCGACGGCGGCAATGGCGGCAAGTCCCGACTCGACGGCGACACCCTGGGCCACGGCAGCAATGGTGGCAGCGGCGGCGCGGCGATGCTGGTCGACAACGCCAGGTTCGCCATCGGATCCACCGCGATCGCCGGCGGCAACGGCGGCTCAGGTGACCAGAGCGGCGCAGGCGGCGCGGGCATCGCAGGCACCCAGCTGACCATTGAAAATGCGGGCAGGATACGCGGCGGCAACGGCGGCCAGAGCACCGCGGGTTCGTCCAGCGTGCAGAGCGGCGCGGGCGGCGCAGGCATCGTCGGCATCGACCTTGTCATCCAGAATTTCGGCCAGATTACCGGCGGCGACGCGGGCACCAGTTCACGGGAACGAGGCAACGGCGGCGCGGGCATCAACGGCTCGAGGCTGACAATCGTCAATACCGGCACGATCGGCGGCGGCGAATCCAATAGCGACACCAAGGCCGGAGCCGGCATATCAGGCGCAAACATCAATATCGTCAATAGCGGAACGATCAGCGGTGGCATGAACAGCGCCAACGCCGTCCTGCGTGGCAACGCAATCAACTTCACGGCAGGCGTCAACAGCCTGGAACTGCGCCAAGGCGCCCAGCTCATCGGCAAGGCGGTTGGTGCGGCCGGCAGCACGAACACCCTGATCCTGGGCCATTCCCCGACCGCCTCGACCACCACGCCGGAGACCTTCGATACCGCGCTGATCGGCAGTGGCGCCACGTACCAGAATTTCACATCCTTCCGCAAGACCGGGGCGAGCACGTGGGCGCTGCTTGGCACGACCAGCGCCGTCACACCGTGGTCGATCGAAGGGGGCGTACTGTCGATCTCGTCGGACGCAGCGCTGGGCGCATCCTCCAGCGCCCTGACGCTCGCCGGCGGCACGCTGCAGGTCCTGGACACCCTCACCACCAACCGTGCCGTTGGGCTCACCGGCGACGCAACGATCTCGGTCGCAGCGGACAAGACCCTGAGGCTGAACGGCATCGTCGACAACACGGGCTCGCTGACCAAGACAGGCGCCGGCACGCTGAGCATGAGCAACGCCAATCTCTATGCCGGCGGCACCACGATCAAGGACGGCAGACTCATCGTCGCGGATCGCAACGCGCTGGGCAGCGGCTCGCTCACTGCGCGCAATGGCAGCGTGGTTCAGCTCACGTCGTCTGCCGCATTCAACAACGACGGCGCGGCGCCAAACCTGTTCCGCCACTATGCATTTCACGACGCCAGCGTGGTTGATGCCTCGGCCCCCAGCGCCGTGCTCGGCGGAGAACAGTCCTTCTACGGCAACAGCAAGCTGAACGCAGCAGCCACCGACGCCATCGCGGGAGGAATGCAGACTTTCATGGCAACCAGCACGCTGAATGCCTCGACCGCCAGGGCCGTGAGCAACGGCTCGCAGCTATTCAGCGGCGCCAGCGTGCTCAATGCATCGGCCACCGCTGCGATTGCGGGAGGCAAGCAGAGTTTCTATGGCACCAGCACGCTCAATGTCTCGGCCGCCAGCGCTATCAGCGGCGGCGCGCAGTGGTTTTACGACAACAGCACCCTCAATGCCACGACAGCCGGTGCGGTCGGCGCCGGCGTGACGCTGACACTCAATGGCGCCAGCACACTCAATGCCAATGCCACCAACGCGCTCAGCGGCGGCTCTTATACCCTGTACAACAACAGCACCCTCAACGTCGGAGCCGTTGGCGCCCTGAGCCGCGACATCAGGATCGGATTCAGCAACTTGTTCGGTGGCACCGGCGGCACGCTGCGATTGAACGGTCATGACACTTTCCTAACCGGATTCAACAGCGGCGGGTTCGAAGGTTCCGGCATCATCACCAACGATGCCACGACAAATGCCGTGTTGACCGTCGGCAACCCGGGAGCCGACTACTCGGTCTTTTCCGGCATCATCCAGGACGGCGTCAACGGCGGCAAGCTGGGTCTGACCAAGACCGGCGATGGCGTACTGATACTCAGCGGCGCCAACCGCTACACGGGCGACACCGTCGTGTCAGGCGGCAAGCTGATGTTCGGCCTGGCGGGCCAGGCGAACCGTCTTGGCGGCCGCATCCTCGTAGACAGTGGCGAACTTGCAATCAACTCGCCGGGAACGCTCACGACCAGCCGGGACGCGCGCTTCGCCGACGGCACCACGCTGTCGCTCGAAGCGGCCGCGAGCGGTCCGTCGTTCACCATGGCGGGCCTGACGCTGGGCAACGGCGTATCGTTCAATCTCTCGGGCCTGAGCGACCAAAGCGGCCGCGACCAGGTGGTGATCCGCAGCGATTCCGTCATTGCCGGCGATTTCGCCACAGTCACGGTCGGCGGTTTCCACGAGCAGGTCGACTACCTGAGCTTCAACACACGCAAATCAGCCGACGGCAAGGCGTACCTGGCCAACTACGACCTGAGCTGGACGACTGGCAACTCCCTGGCCAAGGGCAACTTCACGATACAGGACGCGAGCGACAGGTTCACCCTGAACGTGGCGCTCGGCGACCAGGCCGCCAACGCCGCGACCCACTGGAACGGCAAGACCCTGACCAAGCTGGGCGCCGGCACGCTGGTCCTGTCCGCCGACAACCACTACACCGGCGGCACCGAGATCGTCGACGGCACGCTGCAACTTGGCGATGGCGGCATGACCGGCTCGATTCAGGGCGACGTGACCAACAACGGCACGCTTGCGATAAACCGCGCCGACACGCTGACCTATGCGGGCCTGATCTCCGGATACGGCGCGCTGCGGCATGTCGGCACGGGCACCACCGTCCTGACCGCCGATCACCGCTACACCGGCCTGACGACGATCGCGGCTGGCACACTGCAGCTGGGCAACGGCGGCACGAGCGGTTCGATCCGCGGCGACGTGCTCAACGACGGCGTACTGGCGTTCAACCGCAGCGACTCGCTGATCTATACGGGCCGCATCACGGGCAGTGGCGTCGTCCGGCAGATCGGCCCCGGCACCACCACGCTTGCCGCCGACCAGGACTATACGGGCGGCACGGCCATCCTGGCAGGCACCCTGCAGATCGGCGACGGCCATTCCACCGGGTCGATCAAGGGCGACGTATTGAACAACGGCACACTGGCGTTCAATCGCTACGGCACGCTGAACTACGTCGGCACGATCGCTGGCAGCGGCGCGGTCCGGCAGATCGGCGGTGGCACCACCATCCTGACCGGCGACCACCGCTACACCGGAGGAACGGTCATCGAAGCTGGCATCCTGCAGCTGGGCAACGGCGGCTCGACAGGTTCGATCCAGGGCGACATCGTCAACAACGGCGTGCTGGTCCTGAACCGCGCCGGCAGGCTGGACCTGGCGGGCGCGATCTCCGGCGGCGGCTCGCTGGAGTTGATCGGTCCGGGCCTGACCGTCCTCGCCGGCAGCAACAGCTACACGGGCGACACCCGTCTGTCGGCGGGCACCCTGCAGGTATCGCGTGAAGCCAACCTGGGCGCTGCTTCCAGCAAGCTCTACATGAATGGCGGCACGCTGGCGACGGCGGCCGACCTGACCCTGAACCGCGCCGTGGCGATGAACCAGGGCGGCGGCAGCTTCGACATCACCGCCGGCACCACGCTGACGCTGGCGGGCAAGCTGCAGGGCAGCGGACCGCTCATCACCACCGGCGGCGGCCGGCTGCTCCTGACCGGCGACGCCAGGGACTATGTCGGCACGACGACCGTCGACAAGGGACTGCTCTCCGTCAACGGCAGGCTGGGCGGCTACGTCAATGTCGTCGCCGGCGGCACGCTGGGCGGCAACGGCACGATTGGATTCGGCGCGGGGCCGGCGGTCACGGTGGCCTCGGGCGGCACGCTCGCGCCAGGCAACTCCATCGGAACGCTCAACATCGACGGCGATCTGACGATGGCCGCCGGCGCGCGCTACGCCGTCGAGGTCGATCCCGCCAGCCAGCGCTCAGACCTGATCCGCGTGAGCGGCAAGGCCATGCTCAACGGCGGCTCGGTGGCCCATGTGGGCTCCGCCGGCGCATACGACCTGAAGTCGACCTACACGATACTGTCGGCCGGCACGCTCAGCGGCAGATTCGATACGGTGTCCTCCGACTTCGTCTTCCTGACGCCTACGCTGGGCTATGACGCCAGCAACGTCTATCTCACGCTCGAGCGCAACAAACTGGCTTTCGCCAGCGTGGCGCAGACCCGCAACCAGCGCGCGGCAGCACAGGCCATCGACAGCATCGGCATCGCCGCCGGCCATGCCGTCTACAGCGCCATCGCGCAGCTGCCTGACGATCAGGCGCGGATACGCGACGCCTTCGACCTGTTGTCAGGCGAGATTCATGCCTCGGCCAAGACGGCGCTGATCGAGGACAGCCGGTTCATCCGCGATGCCGCTGTCTCGCGCCTGCGGTCCGCGTTCAACGTCTCCGACGCCGCGCCAGGTGCCCTGCTCGCTTCCTCCAGCACGCCACAGGCGGCAACCGGAGCCGCGGCGGGTCCCGCCGTCTGGAGCCAGGCCCTGGGCGCCTGGGGCCGGACCGACGGCAATGGCAACGCCGCCAGCCTGGATCGCAATGCCAGCGGCTTTCTGATGGGCGCCGACGCGCCCATCTTCGGCGGCGCCTGGCGCCTGGGGATAATGGCCGGCTACACACATAGCAGCTTCAAGGCCCGCGCCCTCGCCTCCTCCGGCTCGAGCGACAGCTACAGTCTGGGCTTATACGGCGGCACCGAGCGGTCGCTGGGCAAGGGACGCCTGGGCCTGCGCGCGGGGCTGAGCCACGGCTGGAACAATATCGATACCAAGCGCTCTGTCGGCTTCGCAACGTATTCGGATCAGCTCAAGGCCAGCTACCAATCGCGCACCCTGCAGGCATTCGGCGACGTGGGTTATCGCCTCGACGCCGGCCGAGCCTCGTTCGAACCTTTCGTCAACCTGGCCCATGTGCGGCTGGATACTGACGGCTACGCGGAACAGGGCCAGGCGGCGGCGCTCAGCGCTCGAGGACAGGCCATGGACACGACCTTCTCGACGCTGGGCCTGCGCGCGGCCACGGACTTCGTACTGGGCCGCGTGCCGGTGGCCGCCAAGGTCACGCTGGGCTGGCGCCACGCCTACGGCGACACCACGCCGCTGGCCCGGCATACCCTGTCCGCGGGCGACGCCTATACCGTGGCGGGCGTGCCCATCGCCCGGAACACCGCGCTGGTCGAGGCCGGCATGGACCTGACGCTGTCGCGACAAGCCTCGTTGGGCCTGGCCTACAATGGCCAACTGGCGTCCGGTACCCGCCAGCACGGCGTCAAGGCCAGCCTGGCGATCCGGTTCTAGGCAGGCAATTCCACAATCGACCGCGATGAACCAGCTCCTCGCAATGCGCGCCTTCCTGCGCGTGGTGGAAACCGGCACCTTCGGCCATGCCGCGGACCAGCTTGGCGTGCCGCGCTCGACGGTCAGCAAGCTGATCGCCGACCTGGAAGCGCATCTGGGCGTGCAGCTGATGCACCGGACCACGCGACGGCTTTCCGTCACGGCGGAAGGCCAGGAGTATTACCAATCCGCCGCGCGCCTGGTGGCCGAGCTGGACGCGGCCGACGGCGCGGTGCGAGGCCGCAAGCTCAAGCCGCGCGGCCATCTGCGCATCGATGTGCCGACCTCCTTCGCCAATTGCCTGCTGATACCGGCGCTGCCGGACTTCCATCAGCAGTACCCCGACGTGACCCTGGCCATCGGCATCGACGACCGGCCCGTCAACATCGTGGGTGAAGGCGTGGACTGCGCCATCCGCGCGGGCGAGCTGCGCGACCTGGGCCTGGTGGCGCGGCGCATCGCCGAGTTCGGCTATGTGACCTGCGCCTCGCCCGCCTACCTGAACCGCAAGGGCATCCCCGGATCGCCCGCCGATCTGGCGCAAGGACATGCGCTGATCGGCCATTTCTCGGCGGCCACCGGCAAGCTGCAGCCGCTGCTGTTCGAACGCGACGGCGAACGCCATGAAGCCGGCGACTGCGCGTTCTCCGTCAACAACGGCGATGGGCTGACGCGCCTGCTGTTGGCGGGCCTGGGCATCGGGCAGCACCTGCGCCCCTTCGTGCAGCGCAGCCTGGACGCGGGCGAACTGGTGGAGATCCTGCCCGACTGGACGCGTCCCGCCGCCGCGTTCCATGCGGTCTATCCGCCCAACCGGCATCCCAGCGCGCGGCTGCGCGTCTTCCTCGACTGGCTCGCCAGCCGGTTCGGCTGAGAGGCGCGCTCGCTGCACGCTCCGCCTCCCGCGCGCACTATCCATGGACGTGGATGATCCTTCCACGGGCGGCGCTTTTTCCGCATGGGCATGGCCGATAGAGTGGGCGAACGGTGCCTGTGCGCCGCCCACCCGATACGGAATCTCCATGAACGACAACGCCCAGCCCGCCGCCCGCGCCAGGAAACCCTGGCCGGCGGTGTTTTCCATCGCCGTCAGCAGCTTCAGCCTGGTCAGCGCGGAGTTCCTGCCCGTGGGCCTGCTCAACGCGATGGCCGCCGACCTGGACATCTCCGTCGGCACGGCGGGCCTGCTGGTGGCGGCGTCCGGCCTGCTGGCGGCGATATCGGCGCCCGCCCTGACCATCCTGGCGGGGCAGCGCGACCGCCGGCAGGTGCTGCTGGCGCTCAGCCTGCTGCTGACCCTGTCGAACCTGCTGTCCATGACGGCCACGGGCCTGCCGGCCATGCTGGCCGCGCGCGTGCTGCTTGGCATCGCGGTGGGCGGCTTCTGGAGCCTGGGCGCCAGCACGGCCAACCGGCTGGCGCCGGCCGGATCGGAAGCCCGCGCCACGTCGGTGGTCTACGCCGGCATCTCGGTCGGCATCGTGCTCGGCGTGCCGCTGGGCACGCTGATCGGCCAGGAACTGGGCTGGCGCAATGCGTTCGCGGCCGCCAGCGTCGTCTCTGCGCTGGCCTATGCGGTCCAGTATGTCAGCCTGCCCACCGTGACGCAGGCGACGCGCATCAACGCCCGCCAGCTGCTCCGCCTGGTGGCGCGGCCGGCGATCATGCAGGCGCTGCTCATCACCGTGCTGGCAAAGGGCACGCAGTTCGCGACCTACACCTATGTCGAACCCTACCTGGCCGACGTGACGGCGGCGGGCGGCTATTTCATTACCCTGGCCCTGCTGGTGTATGGCGGCGCCGGCGTCATCGGCAGCCTGCTGGGCGGCATGGGCGCCGACCGTTCGCTGCGCGGCACGCTGGCCGTGGTGCTGGCGGCGGCCGCCTCGGCGCTGGCGCTGCTCTGCGCGGCGGGCTCGTCCTCCGCCGTGGCGCTGTTCTGCCTGCTGGTCTGGGGCGCGGCGTTCGGCGCCCTGCCGCTATGCCTGCAGCTGTGGATCATGCGGCTGGCCGGCGACGAGCTGGAAGGCGGCGCGGCCCTGTTCGTGACCTGCGTGCAGGGTTCGATCGCGATCGGCTCCGCCCTGGGCGGCCAGCTGGTCAACCGCTATGGCGCGGCCGCGGACATGGGCGTCGGCGCGCTGCTGTTCCTGGCCTCGCTGGCATTCGCCTGGCGCGCCATGGCCGCGCCCGCCCTGCGCGGCCGCGCCCCGGCCGGGGCGGACTGATCAAGCCAGTTCGGCGCTGTAGTAGTCGAACACCACCACGCCGCCCGGCGCCAGTTTCGCGCCGATCATGGCCTTGAAGGCATGGTGCGCGAGGTCGTGGCAGGCCGGGTCGTTCACCAGCGGTTCGCCCACGTAGTAGTTGCGGTCGCCCTCGGACGCGAAGGTCATGATGAAGGCGTGCTCGAAACCACCGGTCGCGTCCTCGCCGCTCTGCTGCGTGCCGTGCTCGATGCTGCGGATGTAGGGGACGCCCTGCCGTTGGCAGTCGTCCTTCAGGCTCAGGAACGCCTGCACCGCGCCGGCTCGTTCGGCGGCCGGCACGGCGGCCGCGAAGCGCAGCAGCACGATGTGGGTCACGCGGCCGACACGGTAGTCGCTGGCGGTGAAGGCCGGCTCGCCGATCAGGCGGCATAGCCGCCGCAGCCGTTCGGCGGCGGGTTGCTCATGGGCGTCGGTGGGTTCTTCTTCGATGCTCAATGCACTGCTCCTGCCTGGAATGGGAGTGGGAAGCCGAGTCTCGCCGGAAGCGCCGTCTATTCCATCCGCCTGGCCAGGCGCCAGCGCATCAGGTCATCCGCGCCGGGCCCGGCTTCAACCCTCAGATCCTGGTGCGGCACCGGCGCGCCATTGCGCTCGTCCACCAATCCGAGCCGCACGCGTCCGCCGGTTTGCGCGCTGACGAAGCACAGCGGCGGTTCGTCGGATTCCTGCGCCCGCCATTTGTCGCCGACCTGGGCCAGCGCCTGCAGCACCAGCGCCACGTCCAGGCCCTTGGCCGTGGGCAGGTATTCGTAGCGCTCCGGCGCGCTCTGGTACAGCGAGCGCTCGATCAGGCCATTCTGCTCCAGTTGCTTCAAACGGTCGGCCAGCGTCGCGTTGGTGATGCCGGTGGACCGGCGCAGATCGTCGTAGCGCCGCAGGCCCAGCACCAGATCCCGCAGGACCAGCATGGCCCAGCGGTCGCCCACGGCGTCCAGCACCGTGGCGATGGAGCAGGCCATGCCTTCAAAACTCTTGGCGCGCATCGTTTTCCCTTCATGTCGTATGGCAATCGCCGCCAGTATCGCAATCGCGCTGGAATCGCTCAAGTGCCTGGCGGCAGGTCGCCGCTTTACAACTTCAATAATTGAAGTCAATAATTATACAGACAATCCCGCCACCACGATTCAAAGGAGATCCCCATGAACATCGAAGCAGGCACCGCGCTAGTGACCGGCGCCTCGTCCGGCATCGGCGCCGCCTACGCCCGCCAACTGGCGGCGCGCGGCCATGACCTGATCCTGAGCGCGCGCCGCCAGGACAGGCTCGACGCGCTGGCGCAGCAGCTGCGCGCGGCCCATGGATGCAAGGTCGAGGTCTGGCCCGCCGATCTCGCCAACCCGCACGATCTGCTGCGGCTGGAAGAGGCGCTGTCAACCTGGGAAGACATCGCCATGCTGGTGAACTGCGCCGGCCTGGGCGCGCTGGGACCGGGCGCGACAGCCGACGCGGATGCCGTCGACCGGATGGTCAAGGTGAACGTGCTGGCGCTGACCCGGCTGTCCCTGGCCGCCGCCCGTGCCTTTGCTCGGCGCCAGCGCGGCGTCATCGTCAATATCGGTTCGATCCTGGCCCTGATGCCGGTGCCCGGCGCGTCCGGCTACAGCGCCTCCAAGGCCTATGTGCTGAATTTCAGCCGCGCGCTGCAGGCCGAGCTGGAGCCGGCCGGCGTCACCGTGCAGGCGGTGATGCCCAGCATGGTCCGCTCCGAGTTCTTCGGCGGCAAGCCCGCGCCCTTTCCCGAACACCTGTTCATGGAGGCCGACACGCTGGTCGCCACGGCGCTGCGCGCGCTCGACCAGGGCGAGCGGGTCTGCTTTCCCACCCTGTCCGATCCGGCCGGCTGGAGCGGCCTGGAAGCGGCGCGCGGCGCGCTGGTCAAGGCGCTGACACATAGCGGCGAGCCCGCCGCGCGCTACGGCGTGGCCCCGGCCCGACGCCCCCATCCCCCACCCCCACGAGCCTCCCCATGCCGCTCTGGAAGCCCCACCACCCCCGCAACGCCTTCTCCGTCCCCGACACTCAGGCCCTCGCCGCGCCCCACCACACCCTCTACCCCCCCCTGCACCACCTCTCTGGCGGCCACT
>NZ_JAGTJY010000208.1:0-10095 GCF_018195695.1 Achromobacter sp. Marseille-Q0513
CTACGGCAAGCTGCAAGCCGCCATGCGCGCGCTGCTTTGCGGCGACCCGGATGTGCGTCCGGGCAGCTACCGCGCGGCGGTCAGCCTGTGGTTCGGCGACAGCGGCCAGGTGCGGCGCGTGCGCCTGCTGGATTCCACGGGTTCGCCCGAGCGCGACCAGCTGCTGACGCAGCGGCTGGGACGATTGAAACTGGACGAGGCCGCGCCGCCGGGCGTGGGCCAGCCCATCACCTTTGTGATCCGGCCTGGGCAGGCCGCGGCCACCGGAGACTGTCTTGCATAACGGCAAGAGCGCGGATGCGTTCCGCCAGGACCGCCATCCCGGTCCGCCATGCCAGGGACCGGCCCCATGAAGGACGGCGGCCTGGCTTCGTTGCGCAAGTCGCTGGTCACCCACTATGACCGGCTCAAGCGCCGTCTTTCCGCCCGCCTGGGCAACGACGAGCTGGCGGGCGACGCGTTGCAGGACGCGTACCTGAAGCTGGACGGCGTCGCCGCGCCCGAGGCGGTGCGGCAGCCCGAGGCCTATATCTACCGCATGGCCTTCCATATCGCCGCCGACTACGCGCGCTCGGGCGATGAAAGGCTGACGCGCGCCGAGGCCGACGAGATCCTGGGGCTGACGCCCGATGCCGCGCCCGGCCCGGCGCAGATCGCGGAGGACCGCCAGGCGCTGCAGACCCTGATGCGGGCGCTGGAGCGCATGCCGGAGCGTCAGCGCGAGATCCTGCTGGCGGCGCGCCTGGACGGCGTCACGCAAAAGGAGCTGGCGGCGCGGCATGGCATTTCGGTGCGCATGGTGGAGCGCGAGCTGCAGCACGCGCAGGCCTATTGCCGCGCGCGCCTGCCGTATTCAAGGTCGGATCGATGATTTTCAGCCGCTACTTCAAATCGGGCGCCAAGGCGCTGGACAGCGAGGCCGAGGCCTGGGTGCGGCGCATCCAGTCCGGGCAGGCCACGCGGCGCGACGCGCTGGCGTTGCGGGAATGGTGCGCGCACAGCGACGCGCACGCGGCGGCGTTCGAGCGGGCGCGGCGCGCCTGGGTGGATATCGGGCAGGCCGGCAGGGCGTTCCGCGCCGCGCATCCGCGCGCGGCGGCGGCGGCGCTGGCGCGGCCCGGCCGCCGGGTGATGCTGCGCGCGGGCCTGGCCGGGGCCGGCGCGGCGGCCGCCGCCGCCGCGCTGCCGCCGCTGGGCTGGTGGGCCAGCCTGGAAGGACTGGGCGCGGACTACAGCACGGCGGTGGGCGAGCAGCGCACCGTCGACTGGGACGGCGGGCAGGCCGTGGTCGAACTGGACGCCCGCACCCGCATGAACGTGGCCGACGGCCCGCGCCGCCTTGAGTTGCTGGAAGGGCAGGCCGCGATCACCTGCGCCGAGCAGGGCCAGGGCCTGACCGTCGCGGCCGGGGCCGGCGAGATCCTGCTGGGCGCCGCCAGCGTGGGGCTGCGCCGCAGCGGCGACGAGGTCACGGTCACCTGCCTGCGGGGGCGCGTGGATATCCGCCATCCCAGCCGTGAACTGGCGCTGGAGGCCGGCCAGCAGGCGCGCTACGGCGCCGTCGCGGTGACGGCGCCGGCGCGCGCCGACATGGAGCAGGCCATGGGCTGGCGCGAGGGCGTGCTGGTGTTCCGCGACATGCCGCTGTCCGAGGCGGTGGCCGAGATCAACCGCTACCGGCCCGGCCGCATCATGGTGCTGGACGACGCGCTGGCGGCGCGGCGGGTCAGCGGGCGCTTCCAGATCGCCCGGCTGGACCTGGCGATCGACCGGATCCGCGAGGCCTTCGGCGCGCATGTGCGCCAGTTGCCCAAGGGCATCGTGTTATTGAGCTGACACAAAAGATTCACGAAAAAACCAGTTCGGGTTCCGGGCGGGCAAACACGACAGGAGATATCGCAGGCGAGCGGCCCGAGTCACACCGGGCGCGCGTCATCCGGTCCCCAACCTGAGTCCGTTTCCATGCCCGGCCACACCCGCACTCCCTCCCGCATCCGCAACTGCCCCGCCGCCAGCCTCAAGGGCCGGCTGGCGCCGCGCCGTACGCCGCTGGCGACCGCGCTGGCCTCGCTCGCGCTCGTCGGCGCGGGCGCCGCCCATGCCCAGCCCGCTGCGTTCAGCAGCGGCTGGTTCGCGGCCAAGGGCGCGGCGCAGGCCAACACGGCGGTCACGGGCCGCCTGCCCAACGGGCAACCGGCGCTGGGGCTGCCGGACGGCGCGCGCCAGTCGCAGGCCGCGCGCGAGCAGCTGCAGCGCTCGGTGGGCAACCTGGGGCGCACCGCCGCGTCGATCGCCGCGCAGCAGGCGGCGCAGCGCGCGGCCCGTGATGGTGCGCTGGCCACGGGCGGCGCGCTGCCGGACGGCCTGGCGGAGGGCGGCCTCAAGGTGGACGCCAATCCCCTGACCGCCGGCTGGCGCAATGCCAAGGCGCCGGTGCAGACCGCCGCCAACGGCCGTGTCAACGTCGCCATCGAGCAGACCGGCGAGAAGGCCATCCTGAACTGGGAGACCTTCAACGTCGGCCGCAATACCACGGTGCAATTCCGCCAGGATCCGAACTGGGCGGTGCTGAACCGCGTCAACGATCCGCAGGCGCGTCCGTCGCAGATCCAAGGCCAGATCAAGGCCGACGGCACGGTGATGATCGTCAACCGCAACGGCGTGGTGTTCGACGGCAGCGCGCAGGTGAACGTGCGCAACCTGGTGGCCGCGGCCACGCGCGTCAGCGACGAGCAGTTCCAGAACAACGGCCTGTACAGCGCGGACGGCAAGACGCCCAGTTTCACCGATGCGCTGGGCAAGATCGAGTTGCGCCCGGGCGCGGTCATCGAGACCAATCGTCCCTCGACCGTGACCCAGTCCGGCGGCTACGTCCTGCTGCTGGGCCGCGAGGTCGACAATGCCGGCACCATCACCACGCCCAAGGGCCAGGCGGCGCTGGCGGCCGGCGACAATTTCGTGATCAAGCGCGGCCAGGGCACCGAGGGCAACGTCGCCTCGACCACGCGCGGCAATGACGTGACGGCCTCGGGCGTAGGCACGGTGCGCAATCGCGGCCTGATCCTGTCGCCGCTGGGCGACATCACGCTGGCCGCGCGCCAGGTCGAGCAGGCCGGCGTGCTGGCCTCGACCACCTCGGTGGACGCGCGCGGCACCATCCACCTGAACGGCGTCGGCGCCGATGGCGCGGTGACGCTGCGTTCGGGCTCGACCACCGCCATCCTGGTTGACCTGGACGGCGCCACCGCGCTGGACGGCCAGCGCGACGCCCTGATGCCCGCCAGCCTGGCCACGGGCCAGACGCTGGGGCAGACCGACCCGTATCGCCGCGACCTGTCGCTGGTGCAGGTGGAGAGCGGCGGCACGGTCGACTTCCAGGGCGATTCGCTGACGCTGGCGACCGGCGGGCAGGTCGGGGTCAAGGCCGGCAAGCGCACGCTGGTGCGCGATGGCGCGCAGATCGACGTGAGCGGCGCCATCGGCGTGGCCGTGTCGATGGAATCGAACAATCTCAAGATCAACGTCCAGGGCAACGAGCAGCGCGACGCGCCGATGAACCGCGACAGCGGCAAGCTCAACAACGGCGATATCTGGCTGGACCGGCGCGAGCTGATCCGCGTCGCCAGCGGCAGCGGCGGTTATGACGGCGACCGCTGGTACAGCGGCGGCGGCCTGCTGGAAGTCGGCGGCTACCTGGGCACCATGGGCGTGCCGGTCAGCCACTGGCTGGCGCAGGGCGGCCAGGTGCGCTTCGAGGGCGCCGAGGTGGTGACGCAGAAGGGCTCCAGCATCAACCTGTCGGGCGGCACGCTGGACGTGCGCGCCGGCACCTTGCAGCAGACCTGGCTGCGCGGCGCGGATGGCCGCCTGTACGTGGCTGACAAGGCCCCGGGCGACGTGCTCTACACCGGCGTCTACCAAGGCTACGAGCAGCGTTCCGCGCGCTGGGGCGAGAAGGCCACGCGCCGCTTCTACAACCCGCTGCTGGCGCCGCGCACCCGCTACGAGGACGGCTACACGGTCGGCCGCGACGCCGGCACGCTGCTCATCTCGACCCGCAGCGCCGTGCTGGAAGGCGATCTGGTCGGCGACACCTACCAGGGCACGCGCCAGGACCGCGCGCCGCAGTCCGGGCTGGACGGCTACAGCCAGTCGCAGCGCGCCGTCGCGCGCCGCGCCGGCCTGGTGGTCGGCAACGATGTGCGCTATTACGACACCGCCTCGCGCCAGATCTATTCCCAGCTGGGCGCCACCGGCGACACGGTGGCCGAAGTGGTGCTGGGCGCGGGACGCGAGCGGGTGGCCGACGGCCTGGACCTGGGCGCCGCCTTGCCGCAGGAAAACAAGGGCAAGCTGTTCCTGGACGCGAACCAGCTCAACGGCTTCTCGCTGGGCCGGCTGCGCGTCGCGGCCGGACGTTCCATCACCGTCGATGCGGCCTTGCGCGGCGCCGATGGCGGCGAAATCACGCTGTATGCGCCCGACGTGGACGTCAAGGCCAATCTGACCAGCCGTGGCGGCCTGATCCAGGCCGGCAACGTGCTGTACCAGCCCTCCTTCCTGGCCGTGCGGCTCGAGGACTCGGCGCTGGCCCCGGCCGCCAACCAGAAGGCGCGGCTGCATGTCGCGGGCGGCGTGATGCTGGACGCGCGCGGCGTCTGGGCCAATCTGCTGCGGGACGCCGACGGCCTGGCCGGCCTGCCGGTGCGCGACGGCGGCCGCATCGCGCTGCGCGGCACCGGCGACGTGGCGGTGGACGCGGGCAGCGTGCTGGACGTGACCGCCGGCGCCTCGCTGGTGTCCGATGGCAAGCTGCAAGGCGGCAAGGGCGGCAACGTGACGCTGGCCTCGCATGTGCTGGGCCAGATTCCTTCCAACGGCGGCCTGCTGTCCTTCGCGGGCGAGGTGCGCGGCTACGGCGTCACGGGCGGCGGCACGCTGTCCGTGGCCAGCGGCGGCAAGATCGTGCTGGGCGGCCCCGTGGATGCACAGGACGCGACCACGCTGCGGCTGGACCCGTCGTTGTTCAGCACCGGCTTCGGCAAATACGAGATCAACGGCTACAAGGGCCTGACCGTCGCGGACGGCGCGCAGATCGACGTGCTCATGCCGGTGCTGCGGCTGGAGGGCGGCGCCGCGCAGGCGCCCGGTTCGGGCGCCCCGCCCGCCGACGTCCTGACGCGCTGGACGCCGGCGCTGTATACCGAGGACGCGCTGCGCGGCACGCTGACGCAACGCGCCGGCGCCGACCTGGCGCTGTACTCGGACCGGGCCGCGCAAGGCGGCCCCATCGTGGTGGGCGAGGGCGCGCGCGTCAGCGTCGATCCCGGCCGCTCGATCCAGATCCGGGGCGCCGACCAGATCACCGTGCTGGGCCGGCTCGATGCCTGGGGCGGCCGCATTTCCATCCAGGAGCCGCGCGTGGGCGAGCAGCCCTATGTGCCCAAGGCCAATCCCCGTTCGGTCTGGATCGGCGAGCAGGCGGTGCTGGACACCGCCGGCCGCAGCCATGTGGCGACCGACGCCAAGGGTCGGCGCTATGGCACGGTGCAGGCCGGCGGCGCCATCGAGATCGGCGGCACGCTGAACTGGGAGGCCGATGTCGATACGCCTACCCGTCCCATCGACCGCCACGTCATCCTGCGTCCCGGCTCGCTGCTGGACGCGTCCGGCACGCAGGCCGTGCTGGACCTGCCGGGACGCGGCGCGACGCTGGTCGGCTCGGACGGCGGCAGCATCGTGCTGGCCTCGGCCAACAGCCTGCACCTGGACGGCGCGCTGCGCGCGGCGGCCGGTTCGGCGCAGGCGGCCGGCGGCACGCTGGGCATTGCGTTCGGCGGTGCCTTCTACCAGCGCAACCTGTCGCCGGAACAGGCGGTGCTGCAGGAGCGCCGGCTGGTGCTGACGCAGCGCCAGGGCGAGAGCCGGCTGGCCGCCGGCCTGCGGCCGGGCCAGGACAGCGCCGAGCTGGCCTACGGCGCGGGCCGCCTGGGCGTGGACCGCGTCGAGGCGGGCGGCTTCGACAACCTGGCGCTCAATGCCAGCGTGTTCGCCGACGGCAACGTGACGCTGGCCATGCGCCAGAGCCTGCGCCTGTCGGGGGTGCTGACGCTGCGCGCGGACGCGCCGGCGGCCAGCGTGGTGGACCTGCGCGCGCCCTACCTGCTGTTCAATCAGTCGCGCTATGTGGGGCTGCAGGGCGCCGACTTCTTCGTGCAACTCGGGCCCGAGCCGCTGAAGTACTTCCACAACGGCAACCGGCTGAACGTGTCGGCGAATCTGGTGGATGTGCGCGGCCTGCGCGACCTGATCGGCTTTGACGACGTGCGCTTCGACGTCCAGGGCGACCTGCGCATGGGCAGCCCGGGCTTTGTCGACCGCAGCATCCGCACCAAGCTGGCGGCGCCCGACCGCATGACGCTGAGCGCCGCGCAGATCTACACGACCACCCGGGGCGGTGGCATCATCGCCGCGGGCGAGTACATGGCAAAGGGGCCGCAGGGAGACATCTACAGCTACAACCCCAAGGCGGTCCTGACGATCCGGCGCGCCTCCGGCGATCTGCCCGCGGTGCCGTATGCCGCGTTCGGCGGGCTGACGCTCATGGCGCCGCTGATCGAACAGGGCGGCGTGCTGCGCGCGCCGCTGGGCAGCATCGTCTTCGAAAGCAACCCGCAGGCGCCGAGCACGGTACGGTTCCTGCCGGGCAGCCTGACCTCCGTCAGCGGAGCGGGGCTGCTCATGCCCTATGGCGGCACGGTGGATGGGGTGAAGTACCTCTACGCCGGCAACGAGGTGAAGCCGGACTCCACCGGTTCCGCCGGCTACGATGGCCGCAAGATCGAGATCCAGGGCAAGGCGGTCGAGGTGGCCGAGGGCGCCGTGCTGGATTTGTCCGGCGGCGGCGAACTGAGCGGCGGCGCCTTCGTGCGCGGACGCGGCGGCTCGGTGGACGTGCTGCGCTACGCCATGGCCGACGCCAATCCGGGATTCGGCTTCAGCCGTTCGGGCAACGCCGTCTATGCCATCGTGCCGGGCTTTGCCGGCAACCAGGCGCCGATCGCGGCCGACGCGGGCGCGGGCAGTCCGGCGGTGGGCCGGCAGGTGACCATCGGCGCCGGCGTGCCGGGCCTGCCGGCCGGCACCTATACGCTGTTGCCCTCGACCTATGCGCTGTTGCCGGGCGCGTTCCGCGTCGAGCTGGGCGCGCAGGGCGCCTATGACGCGTCCGCCGTGGCGCGCACGCGCGGCGGCTCCTGGGTCGGCAGCGGCTGGCTGGGCACGGCCGGCACCGCGCAGCGGGCGGCGCTGCCGACCAGCCTGTTGTTCACGCCGGGCGACGTGCTGCGGCGCCATGCGCAATACAACGAGACCTCCTACAACGCCTTCCTCCTGGCGGACGCGGCGCGCAAGGGCACCCAGCGCGGCCTGATGACCGTCGACGCCCGCGCGCTGCAGCTGACCCTGGACGAGGGCGCGGGCATGGGCCGGCAGCCGGCGCTGTCGTTCAAAGGCCTGGCGCGCTTCGGCGTGCCGAAGGACAGCGGCGGATACGCGGGCAACCTGGTCGTCAACGGGCCGGCCCAGGGGCTTGAGATCCTGGCGGCGGGACAGACGCCCATCCTCGGGCCCAAGGCCGCGGCGATCCAGGCCTCTGATCTGAACGCGCTGTCCGCCGGTGCGATGTTCCTGGGCGGCACGCCGGGCCGGGGCGTGTACGACTCGGGCCAGATGGACGTGTACGCCAAGAACACGCAACTGCTGGTGCGCAGCGGCGCCGTGCTGTCGGCGCCCGAGATCTTCCTGTACGCGGCCTCCGGCGGGCGCGGCATCATGGTCGAGCAGGGCGCGACGCTGTCCACGCTCGGGCGCGGCGCGGCGGCGCTGGACGCGCGCACGGGCACGTACTACGCGCTGACCTCGGGCGCCTTGCTGGCCGTATCGAACGGGCTGGTGAACTTGATGGCGCCCAAGGGCGGCGCCGGCACCGCCATCGACGTGGGCGGCTGCGTCGCGGCCTGCGGCGGCGCGTCCCTGCTGCTGTCCGAAGGGTCCATCGGCGCGGCCACCAGCGGCGGCTTCACTTGGCGCGACACGGTGCAGTACGGCACGCGCAACCTGGCGCTGAGCGTATCGGCCGTCAACCTGGGCAGCGCCCAGGCCTTGCAGCAGGCCGGCGCGGCGGGCCACCTGCCGCCGGGCCTGGAGATGAACCAGGACGTGCTGGCCACGCTGTTGCGCGGCAATACGGCGCTGGGCGCGCCGGCGCTCGAGAGCCTGATCCTGAACGCGAACGAATCGATCAACGTGTACGGCGCGGTGGCGCTGGACGCGCGCGGCGCGGGCGGCCGCTCGCTGCAGCGGCTGGTGCTGGGCGCGCCGGCCATCTACGGCTACGGCGCGGCGGGCGACACGGCCACCATCGCCGCCGGAGAATTCATCTGGGCGGGCGCGATCGCCGCGGACCGCAACGGCATCAATGTCGGCGCCACCAAGCCGCAGGCGCCCGGCGGCGCCATGCTGGACCAGCTCGGGCACGGCAAGCTGAACGTCGTGGCCGACACGATCCGGCTGGAGTCCTCGCCGTATCAGCTGCCGAACGATCTGGTGACGGCCGAACGCCTGCTGCTGGGCTTTTCCTCCGTGACCCTGGACGCCGCCAAGATGATCGCGGGTCGGGCCCGGGGCGGGCTGTCGGTCTATCACGAACAGGACGGCTACAACGCGCAGGACGGCTGGCGCTATCGCGGCGGCGACCTGCTGATCCGCACGCCGCTCCTGACCGGCGAGGCCGGTTCGGTGATGACGGTCAAGGCAGGCGGCGCGCTGTCCGTCGCCGGCACCGGCGCGGCCGCGGCCGCGCGCGACGCGCTGGGCGCCACCATCAACCTGGCCGGCCGCAGCGTGTCGCTGGACACGACGGTGGCGCTGCCTTCGGGCAAGCTGTCGATCAAGGCCGACGACAACATCGCGCTGGGCGCGGGTTCGCGCATCGACCTGGCCGGCCGCGAGGTGCGCCTGTTCGACCAGCTGCGCTACAGCTGGGGCGGCGACCTGGAACTGCAGAGCATGGCCGGCGATATCACGCAGGCCAAGGGCGCGCTCATCGACGTGTCGGCGCGCAACAACCGCGCCGGCCGCGTGCAGGCCATCGCGCTGGGCGACTCGGCGGGCCGCATCGACCTGGGCGGCACCTTGCGCGCCACGGCCTCCGGCCGCTATGACGCGGGCGGCACGCTGGTGCCGTATGAAGGTGGCGAAGCCGTGCTGCGCGCGCAGGCGCTGGCCGACTTCGGCGAGCTGAACGCCCGCCTGACCGAAGGCGGATTCTTCGGCGCGCGCCGCTTCCAGATCAAGCGCGGCGACCTGACGGTCGGCGACGAACTGCGGGCCCGCAACGTCGAGCTGGTGGTCGACGGCGGCAGCCTCACCGTCAACGGCCGCATCGATGCCAGCGGTCCGCAGGTCGGCAGCATCCGCCTGGCGGCCATGGGCGATCTGGTCATCAACGGCGTGCTCGACGCGCATTCGACCACGCTGCGCGTGGACAGCTACGGCAAGATCATCGACAGCGCCAACCGCGCCATCGTCGACCTGACCTCGCGCACCGGCACGCTGTCGCTGGGCGCTGGCGCCCAGGTGGACTTGCGCGCCGGCGTCGGCGCGCAGAACAACGACGGCGTGGCTCGCGGCACGCTGGACCTGAACGCGCGTCGCCTGGGCGGCGGCGCCGAGCGCGGCGCGATCGCCGGCTCCGGTAACGGCGCCAACGACGTGGCCGTGTCGGTCGCGGGCACTCCGCTGATCCAGGGCGCCAAGACGGTGGCGGTGAACGCCTTCCGCCGCTACGACGACGCGCCGCTGGTCGCCGCGCCGGACGTCACCGGCAAGCGCCCGCAGGAAATCACGCAAGGCTATCTGGACGGCATCGACGGCCAGAACCAGACCTACATGAACGCCGCGCTGGCCAACCCGGCGGTGGCCGCGCGCCTGGCCGGCCTGGGCGCGTACAAGCTGCGTCCGGGCGTGGAAGTCGTCAGCGCCACGCCGGACGGCGACCTGACCGTGTCCGGCGACATCGACCTGTCCAACTAC
>NZ_JAGTJY010000209.1:0-10018 GCF_018195695.1 Achromobacter sp. Marseille-Q0513
CGCCAGCGCGTCCACAGCGCCCAGATGGCCAGCGCGATCATCAGGAGACCCAATCCGACCATGATGCGGAAGGACCAGAACACCACCGGCACGTTGGGCCGGTCCGCGGCCGGATAGGATTTCAGGCCGGGGAACTGCCCGTCCCAGCTGTGGGTGAGGATCAGGCTGCCCAGGCGCGGGATGTTGAGCGCGTAGCGGGTTTCCTCCTTGTCCATGTCGGGCAGGCCGAACAGGGTCAGCGGGACGCCGGCGCCCGGCTCGTTTTCCCAATGGCCTTCCATGGCGGCGACCTTGGCGGGCTGGTGCTTGAGCGTGTTCAGACCGTGGAAGTCGCCCACCACGGCCTGCAGCGGCGCGACCAGCAGCAGCATGCCCATGGCCATCGCGAACATCTTCTTCACCGCCGGGCTGCGGTCGCCGCGCAGCAGGTGCCAGGCGCCGGACGCGCCCACCATCAGCGCGGTGGCCAGGAAGGCGGCGATGCCCATGTGCGCCAGGCGATAGGGGAAGGACGGATTGAAGATCACCGCCAGCCAGTCCGTGGGGACGACCTGGCCGTTGATGATCTCGTAGCCGGCCGGCGTCTGCATCCAGCTGTTGGACGCCAGGATCCAGGTGGCCGACACCAGCGTGCCCAGCGCCACCATCACCGTGGAAAAGAAATGCAGGCCGGGCCCGACGCGCGACCAGCCGAACAGCATCACGCCCAGGAAACCCGCTTCCAGGAAGAAGGCGGTCAGCACCTCGTAGGCCAGCAGCGGGCCGGTGATGCTGCCGGCGAAGTCGGAGAAGAAGCTCCAGTTGGTGCCGAACTGATAGGCCATCACCAGGCCGGACACCACGCCCATGCCGAAGTTGACGGCGAAGATCTTGGTCCAGAAGTGATAGAGATCCCGGTACACCGTGGCGCGGGTGCGCAGCCACAGGCCCTCGAGCACCGCCAGATAGCTGGCCAGCCCGATGGTGATGGCGGGGAAGATGATGTGAAAGGAGATGGTGAAGCCGAACTGTATTCGGGCGAGCAATAGCGCGTCGCTGTCCATGACGGTCGTTCCTGGTGCGTGTTGAAGCTACGCCGTCAAAGTAGATCTCCCGGCTTGAACAGTACAGATTCAGAGAAAGCTAAAAAAAGCGTATCAGTTTGGTTGAGGGTATCGCGCAAGGCCCGGTTTCATAGGGGAAAAGGCCTGTTTTCCACAATCCGCATAGTGGGGACGAAGCGCAGGAAAAACGGCGCAGCCGGTCCCGGGGGACCCACTGCGCCGCTGCATGCGTGGCGCCTGCGCCACTGCGCCGCTGTTCAGGCGCGCGCCGCCTCGTCGATCAGCGCGGCCACTTCGGGCGCGCGCGAGGCGAGCGAGGCGTGGCTGGCGTCCAGCGTGATGACCTTGCGCGCGTTCAGGCGGCCGGACATCCAGGCCTGGTTCTCGGGCGTGATCATGCGGTCCTGGCTGGAGATCTGGTACCAGCTGGGCTTGTCGCGCCAGGCCGGCCGGGTCACCGTGGTGCCGAAGGCCGAGGCCAGCGGGGCTTTCTGCGTCACGGCCATGACCAGTGCGTCTTCGGTGCTCAGGTCCTGGCAGAAGCTCTCGTGGAACTTGTCGGCGCGTAGCCACAGGTAGCCGTCGCTGTCGGGCGCCAGGTGGGGCGCGGCGGCGGGCAGGCGCTGCTGGGTCAGGCCGCCCGCGCTTTCGCCGGCGTCGGGCGCGAAGGCGGCGATGTAGACCAGGCCCGTGACGTTGGGCTGGTTGCCGGCCTCGGTGATGACGGCGCCGCCGTACGAATGGCCGGCCAGCAGCACCGGGCCGGGCTGCTGGGCGATCATCTTGCGCAGTCGTTCGGCGTCGTCCGCCAGCGAGGTCAGCGGCAGCTCGACGGCGTGCAGGCCGGCGTGGCCCAGGCGCGACAGTTCCAGGATCACCCGGCTCCAATGGGCGGCGCCGCCCCAGAAACCGTGGACCAGGATGATGGTGGGTTTGCTGCTCATTGGGAGTCTCCCGGGATGGATGGGAGTCCGATCATGCAGCAAGCCGGCCGCGCCCGCCATCGCGCTGACTGCCGGATTTACCTATGCATACACATGCGGTCTCAGCCCGGCGCGCGGCGCGGCGCCGCCGGCGCGGCCGCCATGCGCTGGGCGCGCTGGCTCAGCCAGACGCTGGCCACCACCACCGCCATGCCGGCCAATTGGGCCGCGCTCAGGCCCTGGCCCAGCACGCCCCAGCCCAGCAGCACGGCCGTCACCGGGCTGAGAAAGCCCAGCGAGGACACGGCGGCCGGCTCCAGCCTCGCCACGCCTCGGAACCACAGCACATAGGTGAGCGCGGCGCCGATCAGCCCCAGGTAGGCGATGCCGGCCACGTTCAGCAGGCTGAACGCGGGCAGCGCGGGCTCGGCCAGCAAGGCGACCGGCGCCAGCAGGATGCCGCCGGCCGTCAATTGCCAGGACGTGAAGGTCAGCGCCGACACGGGCGGCTGCCAGCGGCGGCTGAGCACCGTGCCCAGCGCCATGGACGCGGCGCTGGCCAGGCCGGCGGCCACGCCGACCGGGTCCAGCGCCGCCTTGGGCGTGAGCACCAGCAGCGCCACGCCGCCCAGGCCGGCGGCCGCCGCCAGCACCGCCAGGCCGCGCACCGGCGCGCCCAGCAGCAGCCGCGCCAGCGCGATCACCAGCAGCGGCTGGATCGCGCCCAGCGTCGCCGCCACGCCGCCGGGCAGGCGGTAGGCGGCCACGAACAGCATGGCCCAGAACACCGAGAAGTTCAGCGCGCCCAGCAGGAACACGCGCGGCCACCAGACGCCCTGCGGCAGCTGGCGCACGAACAACAGCAGCAGCAGGCCGGCGGGCAGCGCGCGCAGCATGGCCACGGTCAGGGGAATGCCGGGCGGCAACATCAGCGTGGTCACCACGTAGGTGCTGCCCCAGATGGCCGGCGCGGCGGCGGTGAGCAGGAGGTCGGAACTGCGGTTCGTGGTCATGTCCTGGCAGCGGCCTGGGCCGGTGTCCGTTGAGGGTTTCGGGGAGATCCAGGACCGTGCATGCGGCGCCTTGGCGTCATGACCGGAAGGCTAATTGAATTCCTGCTTCGTGATAATGGCCATTATGATCGCGATATCGTTCACCAGAGGTAAATAATCCGTGGACCATCTGACCGCGCTGCGGGTTTTCCGGCAAGTGGTGGAGCGGGGCGGCTTCGCCGCCGCGTCGCGGCAGCTCGGCCTGTCGCCCGCCGCCGTCAGCAAGAACATCGCCGAACTCGAGGCCCATGTCGCGGCGCGCCTGCTGAACCGCACCACGCGGCGCATGAGCCTGACCGAGGCGGGCACGCGCTACTACGAGCAGGTCGCGCGCATCCTGGACGAGCTGCGCGAGGCCGAGCAGTCGCTCGGGCCGCTGCAATCCGCGCCCACGGGCACGCTGCGCGTCAGCGCGCCCATGTCCTTCACGCTGACGCGGCTGTCGGCCGCGATTCCCGCCTTCCTGGCGCGCCATCCGGACCTGTCGCTGGACCTGAACCTGGAGGACCGGCGCGTGGACATCGTCAAGGAAGGCTACGACCTGGCGATACGCGGCACGGACCGGCTGGAGGATTCCAGCCTGGTGGCGCGCCGGCTGATGACCCTGGAGCACGTGCTGTGCGCCGCGCCGGCCTATCTGGCGCGTCATGGCGAACCGGCGTCGCCGGCCGATCTGCGCGGCCATGAGTGCGTGCAGTTCACGCTGTCGGGCCATGCCGACGAATGGACCTTCCAGCGCGCGGGGCAGACCCAGCGCGTGCCGGTGCGGGGGCGCTACAAGGTCGGCTCCAGCCTGGCGGTGCGCGATGCCCTGCGCGCCGGCTTCGGCCTGAGCCTGGTGCCGCGCGTGTATGTGCAGGACGATCTGGCGAGCGGCGCGTTGCGCGCCGTGCTGGACGACTGGCGGCCGGTGCAGACCGACATCTACGTGGTGTATCCGTCGCGCCGCCACATGGTGGCCAAGGTGCGCGCCTTCATCGATTTCCTGGTCGAGGAACTGGGCCCGCCCGGGCCTTGAGGCGCGGGCGGGCAGGCGGCGCTCAATACATGTGCTGGCCGCCGTTCATGGCGATGTTGCTGCCCGTCATGAACGCGGCCGCGTCGCTGCAGACGAAGGCCACCAGCGCCGCCACCTCGTCCGGCTCGCCCAGCCGGCCCAGCGGGATCTGCGGCAGGATCTTCTCCTTCAGCACCTCTTCCGGCACGGCCTTGACCATGCTGGTGGCCAGGTAGCCGGGTGAGATGGTGTTCACCGTCACGCCCTTCCTGGCCAGCTCCAGCGCCAGCGACTTGGTGAAGCCGTGGATGCCGGCCTTGGACGCCGCGTAGTTGGCCTGGCCGAACGCGCCCTTGCTGCCGTTGACCGACGAGATGTTGACGATGCGTCCCCAGCCCCGGTCCGCCATGGCCCCGCATAGCGGCTGGGTCATGTTGAACATCGAGTCCAGGTTGCTGCGCATCACCTCGCTCCAGTTGTCGTAGCTCATCTTGCGCAGGCTGGCGTCGCGCGTGATGCCGGCGTTGTTGATCAGGATGTCGACCTGCCGGCCATCCTGCTCCAGCTGGCGGACCAGCGCCTGGCACGCTGCGTTGTCGGCCACGTCGACTTGGTACAGCGTGAAGTCGCGGCCCAGCCCGGCCTGTTCGTCCTGCCAGGCGCGGGCGGCGGCCGCGCTGTTGTGATACGTCACCAGGACCTGGTGGCCGGCATCATGCAGCGCGATGGCGATGGCGCGGCCCAGGCAGCCGGCGCCGCCGGTCACCAGCGCGGTGCGTCCTTGGCGGGAAGCGTCATTGGCCATGGCGGACTCCCGCCTGCGTGGCTTCGCGCATGGCGGCGCAGGCGCTGGCCACCTGGTCGGACATGTTGGACCAGAACTGCGTCACGGGCGTGGTGGCCAGGCCGGTGGCGGCTCCGGCGGCGTCATGCAGCCAGCCGTTCATGGCCTCGCTCCAGCCGGCCGCCAGCGCGGCCTGTTCCTCGAGCGCGGCGTGGGTGAGGGCCTGGCTGGCTTCCAGCTGGGCCTGCCATTGCTTGCGGGTGACCTCGCCCAGCGCCGGCGCGATTTCCTGCCAATTGCCGGACGCCTTGAGCGGGGCCAGGGTGGACAGGTACTCGGAGGCGGCGCCGCCGTACAGGCGCTGTCCCAGCGCCAGCCAGCGCTGCTGGCTTTGCTGGGCCAGCAGGGCGAGTCGCTGGCAGCACGCGGCGTTGGCGCCGAACAGACCCTGGGGCGTGGAGGCTGTAGTCTTCTTCATCATCCGTCCTTTTAAAGTGTCGTGGTAAGGGGCAACGAATACTCGGCCTCAAGCCATCTGGCTGAGGGTCTTGCGAAAGCGGGCCAGCGAGAACATGAACAGCGCGGTGCCGATCAGGGCCAGGGCGAGGAAGGGCTTCCAGACGACGTCGATTCCCGCGCCTCGGTAGAGAATGGCCTGGCCTAGCTCCACGAAATGCGTGGTGGGCGCGGCCAGCATGATGTCCTGCACGAACTGGGGCATGCTCTCGCGCGGCGTGGTGCCGCCCGACAGCATCTGCAAGGGCAGCAGCACCAGCACCAGCAACATGCCGAATTGCGGCATGCTGCGCGCCAGCGTGGCCATGAAGATGCCCATCGAGGTGGTGGCGAACAGGTGCAGGGCCGCGCCGGCCAGGAACAGGGCGACGGACCCTTCTATCGGCACTTGCAGCAGCCCGCGCACGATGAACGTCAACGATAGCGCGGCCGACGCCAGTACGACCAGCCCCATCGACCACACTTTGGCGACCATGATCTCCGTCGGTGTCACCGGCATGACAAGCAGGTGCTCGATGGTGCCGTGCTCGCGCTCGCGGATCAGCGCGGCGCCGGTCAGGATGATGGACAGCATGGTGACGTTGTTGATGATCTCCATCAGCGCGCCGAACCAGGCCTGGGTCAGGTTGGGATTGAAGCGCATGCGCACCGCCAGGCCCACCGGCGGCTCGGCGCTGGCGCGGTAGCGGCGCGCGAACTCGTTGATCTCGTCGGCGACGATCTGCTGGATGTAGTTGCTGCCGGTGAAGGCCTGGCTCATGCGGGTGGCGTCCACATTGAGCTGGATCTGCGCCGGCCGGCCGGCCAGCACGTCGCGCTGGAAGTCGGGCGGGATGTTCAGCGCGAAGGTGTAACGGCCTGCGTCCATGCCGGCGTCGGCCTGCGCCGGCGTCACCATCGCCGGGCGCGTGAAGTGCGGCGGGTAGAAGGCCGAGACGATGCGTGCCGACAGCGGCGAGCCGTCCTCGTCGACCACGGCGATGGCGGCGTTGTGCAGCGATTCGGGAACGGCCGTGGCGGCCGTGTAGATCATCAGCGTGAACGACACCGTGATCAGGATCAGCATCATCGGGTCGCGCGCCAGGCTCCACAGTTCCTTCACGCCCAGCCGCCAGATATTGGACCAGTGCCGCATCTCAGCGCTCCTGTTTGCGCAGCAGCAGCGCCGACGCGCCCAGCGCCACCGGTATGGCCGCCAGCAGCGGCCAGAACGAGGACTGCAGGCTGGACAGGTCCAGCGCCTTGCTGAAGACGCCTCGGCTGATGGTGAGCATGTGCGTGGCCGGGTAGACCTGGCCGATCAGCTTGCCCATGCCTTCCAACGAGGCGACCGGCGTGAGCAGGCCGGCGAACTGCACTGCCGGCACCAGCGTGCCGATCATGGTGAAGAACAGCGCCGCGATCTGGCTGCGCGTGAAGGTCGAGGCCAGCAGGCCGATGGCGGTGGCCACCACGTTGTAGATCAGCGCCGCCAGCAGCAGCGTGGCGAAGCTGCCCGTGACCGGCACGCCGAACACCGTCACCGCCAGCAGCGCCATCAGCAGGAAGTTCAGCATGGCCAGCGCCACATAGGGCGCCTGCTTGCCCAGCAGGAATTCCAGCCGCGTGACCGGCGTGACGTACAGGTTGATGATGGAACCCAGTTCTTTCTCCCGCACCACCGCCAGCGCGGTCAGCATGGCGGGCATCATGAGCAGCAGCAGCGGAATCACGGCCGGCACCATCGCCGGCAGGCTGCGCACGTCGGGGTTGTAGCGAAAGCGCGTCTCCACGCCGACGGCGGCCGCGGTGGAGACGCCCAGGCGCTCGCGCGCCTGCTGCGCCAGCCAGCCCTGGTGCATGCCCAGCACGTAGCCACGGATGGTCTCGGCGCGCTGCGGCATGGCGCCGTCGATCCACACGCCGATCTGCGCAGGCTTGCCGCGCTGCACGTCGCGGGCGAAGCCCTGCGGGATCTCGATGGCCAGCGACAGCTCGCCGCTGCGCATGCGCGCGTCCATGTCCCGGTAGTCCGTCACGGGAGCATGCTCGATGAAGTAGCGCGAGCCGGACAGGTTCAGCGCGTAGTTCTGGCTCAGCCCGGTCTGGTCGCGGTCCATCACCGCGTAGCGCAGGTCTTCCACGTCCAGGCTGATGCCGAAGCCGATGACGAACATCAGCAGCAGCGAGCCGGCCAGCGCCAGCGTGGCGCGCACCGGGTCGCGCCGCAGTTCCAGCGCCTCGCGCCACATATAGCTCAGCATGCGCTGCGGACTGAAGCGACGGTGGGCGACGGGGGCGGCGGGTTGGGCGGCGTCCTCGATGGCCGGCGCGTCCGCCTTGGCGCCGGCGCCGGCGTCGATCAGGTAGGCGATGAAGGCCTCTTCCAGCGTGGCCGCGCCGCGCTCGCGCGTGATCTCGGCGGGCGAGGCGCTGACCAGCACGCGGCCCGCGTGCATCAGCGACATGCGGTCGCAGCGCTCGGCCTCGTTCATGAAGTGCGTGGAGATGAAGATCGTGACCTGGTCCTGCCGCGCCAGCGCGATCAGCAGGCGCCAGAAGTTGTCGCGCGCCACCGGGTCCACGCCCGAGGTCGGCTCGTCCAGGATCAGCAGCTCGGGCTTGTGCACCATGGCCACGGCCAGCGACAGGCGCTGGCGCACGCCCATGGGCAGGTTCTCGGGCAGCGCGCCGCGCACCGCGTCCAGGCTGAAGCGCGCGGCCATCTCGTCCACGCGCGCGGGGATCTCGGCCTCGGGCACGTGGAACAGCCGGGCGTGCAGCACCAGGTTCTGTTCCACCGTCAGCTCGCCGTACAGCGAGAAGGCCTGCGACATGTAGCCGACGCGGCGGCGCGTGTCGATGTTCCTCGGGTCGACCTCCTGGCCGAACAGCCAGGCGCGGCCCTCGCTGGCCGGCAGCAGGCCGGTCAGCATCTTCATGGTGGTGGACTTGCCGCAGCCGTTCGAGCCCAGGAAGCCGAAGATCTCGCCCTTGCGGATGCGGAAGTTGACGTGGTCCACGGCCACGAAGTCGCCGAAGCGCATGGTCAGGTCGCGCGCCTCGATGGCGATCTCGGCGTCCTCGTCCAGCGCCAGCGGCACGATGCGCACCGGCTCGTGGCCACGGCGCTTTTCCTCGGGCAAGAGCGCGATGAAGGCCTCTTCCAGTGACGCCGCGTGGCCGCGCGCCTGCAGCCCCGCCGGCGTGTCCTGCGCCAGCACGCGGCCGTCGTCCAGCGCGATCAGCCAGTCGAAGCGCCGCGCCTCGTCCATGTAGGCCGTGGCCACGATCACGCTCATGGCGGGGCGCTCGGCGCGGATGGCGTTGATCAGGTCCCAGAACTGCGCGCGCGCCAGCGGGTCCACGCCGGTGGTCGGTTCGTCCAGGATCAGCAGGTCCGGATCGTGGATCAGCGCGCAGCACAGTCCCAGTTTCTGCTTCATGCCGCCGGACAGCTTGCCGGCCGGGCGCGACAGGAAGGCCGCCATGCCGGTGCTGCGCGTCAGGCTGTCGATGCGGCGGCGCCGCTCGGCCGCGTCATGGCCGAACAGGCGGCCGAAGAATTGCAGGTTCTCTTCCACCGACAGGGTCGGATAGAGGTTCTTGCCCAGGCCTTGCGGCATATAGGCGATGCGCGGGCAGACGGCGTCGCGGTGGCGGCGGTCGGCCATGTCGCCGCCCAGCACCGTCACGCGCCCGTCCTGCGCGGCGCGCGCGCCGGCCACCAGCGACAGCAGGCTGGACTTGCCCACGCCGTCCGGGCCGATCAGGCCCACCATGCGGCCCGCCGGCACGTCCAGCGTCACGTCGTCCAGCGCCAGCACCTCGCCGTAGCGCAGGCTGACGCCGGCCAGCGACGCGACGGGCGGCGCGGCGGAGGGGACGCCGGGTTGCGTGGCCATCAGGGCACCCGGACTTCAAGTTGGGCCGGCCATTGCGCGCCGGCATCCAGCTTGATCCAGGCCACGCCGGGCAGGCCGGTCTTGACCTGCTGCAGGTGCTTTTGCAGCAGATCGGGACTGATCTGGGCCTTCACGCGGAACATCAGCTTCTGCCGCTCGCTGGCGGTTTCCACCGTCTTGGGCGTGAACTGGGCGGTGCTGGCGACGAAGGACACGGCGGCCGGGATCACGTATTGCGGCGCGGCGTCCAGGATGATGCGCACGTCCTGGCCCAGCGCCACGCGGCCGGCGGCCTGCTCGGGCAGGAAGAAGGTCATGTAGACGTCGGCCAGGTCGACCATGTTGAGCACCTTGCCGCCCGCGCCCAGCACTTCGCCCGGCTGCGCCACGCGGTACTGCACGCGGCCGGCGCGCGGCGCGCGCAGCTCGCTGTCGGCCAGGTCGGCGTCGATGCGCGCGACCGTGGCCCGTGCCGCTTCGACCGTCGATTGCGCGCCCACCTGGGCGGCGCGCGCGGCCTCGATGGCGGCGGCGGCGGCCGTCACCTGGGCGCGCGCGGCATGCACGGCGGCCTGGACGCTGCGCACGCGGGCGCGGTCGTCGTCCAGTTCCTGGATCGACGAGGCGCCTTCGCGCGACAGGGTCTCGGAGCGCGCCCGCGTGCGCAGCGTCCAGGCCGCCGTGCATGCCGCGCGCGGCCTCGATGGCGGCGGCGGCGGCCGTCACCTGGGCGCGCAATCGACGGTCGAAGCGGCACGGGCCACGGCCGCGCGCCTCGCCCCCGGCCTGGCCGACACCCAGCCGCGCGCCCCCCGCGCC
>NZ_JAGTJY010000020.1:0-55443 GCF_018195695.1 Achromobacter sp. Marseille-Q0513
GGCTCGGTGTTTGGCGCCTACATCCTGATGATCGTCGTCAACATCCTGCTGGTGTTGAACGTGTCGGCCTATTTCTCGACGGTGGCCGAGGGCCTGATCCTGATCGCCGCGGCGCTGGCCGCCGCCGCCAGCCGCGACTCGGCGCTGGCGCTCCAGCTGTGCGCGGCGGCGGCGCGCTGGCGCGCCTGGCGCGCGGGCACGCTGCCTGGCCAGCTGGGCGGGCCGGACCGGCGGCTGGCGCTGCCGGCGGCCGAAGTCGAGGCCGACGCCGCGCCCAGGCCAGGCTTCGCGGTCCGTCACGCCCAGACCTTGCGCTACGCGTTGCCGGCCGTGGCCTGCCTGCTGCTGGTGCTGGTCGTCACGCAATGGACCCTGGGCCGTTCGCTGACGCACTGGGGCTACTGGAACGCGCTGATCGTGCTGTCCAGCTTCCTGGCCATCCTGGCGCTGGGGCAGGGCGCGGTGATCCTGACCGGCGGGCTGGACCTGTCGCTGCCATGGACCATCGGCTTGTCGGGGATCCTGTTCGCGGGCATGACGCAGGGCATGGACGCGGCCATGCCGGGCGCGCTGGCGGCGGTGTTGCTGGTTGGCTGCCTGATCGGGCTGGTCAACGGCCTGGCCGTGGCGGCGCTGGGGCTGTCGCCCATCGTCGCCACGCTGGCCGTCAACGGCATCCTGCAAGGCCTGGCGCTGCTGTATTCGGGCGGCACGCCGGCGGGCTTCGCGCCGCCGCTGCTGCGCGGCTTCATGACGGGGCAGGTGATGGGCGTGACGCCGGTGGTGCCAGCGATGGCGCTGTTCGCCGTGCTGGCGGTGCTGCTGCTGTCGCATACGGCCTTCGGCCGGCGCGTGTACGCGGGTGGCAACAGCGTGCGCGCGGCGCGGCTGGCGGGCGTGCCGGTGGGGCGCACGCTGATCGGCGCCTATGTGCTGTCGGGCCTGTGCGCCGCGCTGGCCGGCATCCTGCTGACGGGCTTTTCCGGCCAGGCCAGCCTGGGCATGGGCGACGACTACCTGCTGCCGTCGATCGCGGCGGTGGTGGTGGGCGGCGGCCTGATCACGGGTGGACGCGGACATTATCTGGGCATGCTGGCGGGCGTGCTGCTGCTGACGGCGTTGCAGACGCTGCTGGCCGGCAGCAACCTGCCTTACGCGACCCGCGCCATCCTGTACGGGCTGGTGGTGCTGGGCGCGGTGATCGCGCTGCGCGAGCGGCGCGCATAGCGGATTCGTAGCGGGCCGCCGTGAGCGGCCCGCCATCAGGCGGCGCGAGCCGCGGGAGAGAGAGCAGCATGGCGAATGTGGCAATCATCGGCTCGGGCCTGATCGGCCGGGCATGGGCCCTGGTGTATGCGCGCGGCGGGCACCGGGTGCGGCTGTGGGACAGCCAGCCCGGGCAGGTCGAGCAGGCGCTGGCCTTCGCGCGCGAGGTGGCGCCGGGGCTGGCACAGGCGGGCCTGCTGCGCGGGCGCACGGTGGACCAGCTGCTGGCGGCGCTGGAGCCCGCCGAGCGCATGGAGGACGCGCTGCGGGACGCCGACTACGTGCAGGAAAGCACGCCCGAACGGCTGGACAGCAAGCGTCGCGTCTATGCCGAGCTGGATCGCCTGGCGCCGGCCGGCGCGATCCTGGCCAGCTCGACCTCGGCGCTGCTGCCCTCGCATTTCACGGCCGACCTGCCTGGCCGCGCGCGCTGCCTGGTGGCGCATCCGATCAATCCGCCGTACCTGGTGCCGGCCGTGGAAATCGTGCCGGCGCCCTGGACCGACGCGGCCTGTGTCGAGCGCGCGCGCAGCCTGTTGGCCGAGGCCGGCCAGCAGCCCATCGTGATGCAGCGCGAGATCGACGGCTTTGTCGTCAACCGGCTGCAGGGCGCGCTGCTGCACGAGGCGTTCCGGCTGGTGGCCGACGGCTATGCCGGCGTCGAGGACGTGGACACCTGCATCCGCGACGGCCTGGCGCTGCGCTGGGCCTTCATGGGCCCGTTCGAGACCATCGACCTGAACGCCCCGGCCGGCGTGCGCGATTACGCCGAACGCTATGAAGGCATGTACGCCGAGATGTTCGAGTCCATGACCCGGCGCGTGCCCTGGAGCGGCGACACGCTGGACCGCGTCGAGGCGCAGCGCCGCGAGCACCTGCCCGCCGACGGGCTGGCCCAGCGCCAGATCTGGCGCGACCTGCGACTGATGGAGCTGGCCGCGCACAAGGAGCGGCTGCGCCAGCGGCGGGAGCTGCCCTGAACCCCATTTCCCTTTCCGATTCTTGATTCCCTATCGCGCCGGCCGCCGGCCCGCGCATCTTCCAAGCTTGGAGCAGAAGCATGTCCCAGGAAAAAGTCATCATCACCTGCGCCATCACCGGCGCGATCCACACGCCGTCGATGTCGCCGCACCTGCCGATCCAGCCGGAGCACATCGCGCGCGAGGCCATTGCCGCCGCCGAGGCGGGCGCCGCCATCCTGCACCTGCACGCGCGCAACCCCGAGAACGGCAAGCCGGACCAGACGCCGGAGGCCTTCGCGCGCTTCCTGCCGCAAGTCAAGCAGGGCACCAACGCGGTCATCAACATCACCTCCGGCGGCAGCCCCTACATGCGGGTCGAGGAACGCGTCCGGCCCGCCGCGCAATTCAAGCCCGAGGTCGCCTCGCTGAACATGGGCTCGATCAACTTCGGCCTGTACCACCTGCTGAACAAGTACACCGAGTTCCAGTTCGAGTGGGAACGCGAGCACCTGGAGGCCACGCGCGACCTGATCTTCCGCAACAGCTTCAAGGACATCGAATACATCCTGTCCACCTGCTACGACAACGGCACGCGCTTTGAATTCGAGTGCTACGACATCGCCCACCTGTACAACCTGGCTCACTTCGCCGACCGGGGCCTGGTCAAGGCGCCGTTCTTCGTGCAGTCGGTGTTCGGCCTGCTGGGCGGTATCGGCACGCACCCCGAGGACGTGATCCACATGCGCCGCACCGCCGACCGCCTGTTCGGCAAGGACTACCGCTGGTCGGTGCTGGGCGCCGGCGCCAGCCAGTTCCGCATTGCCGCGCAGTCCGCCGCCATGGGCGGCAATGTGCGGGTGGGGCTGGAGGACAGCCTGTGGGCCGGCAAGGGCAGGCTGGCGCAGTCGAACGCCGAACAGGTGCGCTCGGTGCGGCAGATCATCGAGGGCCTGGGCCTGCAGATCGCCACGCCCGAGGACGCTCGCCGCATCCTGCAGCTCAAGGGCGGCGACCAGGTGGCGTTCTGAATCAAAGGAGACAGGCATGCGCATCGAGATTCTGGCCGACGTCAAGACCACGCTGGGCGAGGGGCCCTTGTGGGACGTGGACGAACAGCGGCTGTACTGGATCGACAGTTTCGACGGCCGGGTATTCCGCTGCACGGCCGACGGCCGCGAGCTGCGCGCCTGGGACTTGCCGCAGAAGATCGGCTCGATGGCGCTGCGCAAGCAGGGCGGGGCGGTGGTGTCGCTGGCGCGCGGCTTTCACTTCCTGGATTTCCGCAGCGGCGAGGTCGAGCTGATCGTCGATCCCGAGCCCGACAAGCCCGCCAATCGGCTGAACGACGGCAAGGTCGACCGGCAGGGGCGCTTCTACGCCGGCAGCATGGACACGCAGGAGGCCGGACCCAATGGCGCGCTCTACCGGCTGGATCCGGACCTGTCGCTGCACCGGCTGGACACCGGCATCGTGGTGTCGAACGGACCCTGCTGGAGCCCGGACGGCAGGACCTTCTATTTCGCCGACACCTGGTCGGGCGAGATCTGGGCCTATGACTGCGATCCGGCCAGCGGCGCGATCTCGAACCGCCGCACCTTCACGCGCGTGGACATGAGCGGCGGCGGCGCGGCCGATGGCTCCACGGTGGATGCCGAGGGCTATCTGTGGAACGCCCAGGTCTACGACGGCAAGCTGGTGCGCTACGCGCCCGACGGCAGCGTGGACCGCGTCATCGAGATGCCGGTCAAGAAAGTCACCAGCGTGATGTTCGGCGGCCCGGAGCTGGACGTGCTGTACGTCACGTCCATGGCCAAGCCGCCGCTGCCGCGCTTTCCGCAGGACGGCGTGGCGCGCGGCAGCCTGTTCGCGCTGCACGGGCTGGGCGTGCGCGGCTTGCCCGAGCCGCGCTTCGGCGGTTGAAGCGGCCAGGCGGTTTGGGCCCCCGGCCCGCCTTGGCGCGGCGGCGGGTTCAGCCGCCGGGGCCGCCCTCCAGATCGCCTTCCAGCGCCGCCAGGCAATCGGCCAGCGGCGCGATGCCGCGCGCCAGCTCGGCCACGGCCGCCGCGTCCACCCGCGCCAGCGGCGGGATCTCGGCCAGCACGCGGACGTCGCCGAAGCGTTCGATGGCTTCCTTGTTGCCGGGCGACAGCGGGCCGCTCATGACCACGCCCAACACCGGGATGCCACGGCGGCGTAGCGCCTCCAGGCTGAGCAGCGTGTGGTTGATGGTGCCCAGGCCGCTGCGCGCGGCCAGCACCACGGGCATGCCCAGCCGCGCGATCAGGTCGATCATCATGTGCCGGTCGTCGATCGGCACGTACAGGCCGCCGGCGCCTTCCACGATCAGCGGCGCGTCGGTGTCCGGCGGCACGATGGTGGTGGCGTCCAGCTCGGCGTCTTCCAGCGGCGCGGCCGCCCAGGGCGACAGCGGCGCCTGCAGCACGTAGGCCGGCAGGTGCAGGCGCTCGGGCGGCAGCTGCGCCAGCCCGGCCACCGTGTCGGTGTCGCCGGGCTCTTCGGCCACGCCGGTCTGCACCGGCTTCCAGTAATCGGCGTTCCAGGCGCGCGCCAGGATGGCGGAGACCAGGGTCTTGCCGATGCCGGTGTCAGTGCCGGTCACGAAGACGCCGGCGGGGCGGGAGTCGGTTTTTTTCCACATGCCATAGGCCAGGTGATAGGTCACGCTGGCTCCTTGTTCGTCGAATTTCGCCAGCACGCGGCGCAGCGCCGCCGCGCCCAGCGGCTTGTGGCCGGGCGCGGCGGCGGTGGCGCCGATGCCTTTCAGGTCCTGCAGGAAATGCAGGCCGTCACGATGTTGTTGTACCAGCCGTTCGGCGCGCACGGCACCGGCCAGATTGCCCATGGCCGGACGGATGGCGCCGGGCCGAGGATAGGCCGGGGTGCCGGCGTCCAGGCCGGCGCTGCCGTGGGCGGCGCGCCATTCGGCGAAGGTGTCCTCTGCCAGCGTGGCGATGGCCAGATGGCCGCCCGGCGCCAGCAGCGCGGCCAGCCGGCCCAGCCCGGCGTTCAGGTCGCCGAACCACTGCACCGCCAGGCTGGAGCAGATGAGGTCGTAGCCGCCGGACAGCGCATCGGGATGTTCCCCGTCCAGCGCCGCGTAGCGCACGCTGCCTGGTGGCGCGGGACCGAGCCGCGCGATCTCCAGCATGGCCGGGGATATATCGGTGAGCGTCCAGTCGGCCGGCCCCAGACGGCGCGCCAGCTCGCGCGTCAGCAGTCCGGTGCCGCAGCCGATCTCCAGGATGCGCGGGCGCGGCGGCAGGTCCAGCCGGGCGATATCCTCGGCCAGGCGCCGCGCGGCGGCGCGCTGGGCCGGGGCATGCGCCTCGTAGCGGCCGGCGGCGCGGCCGAAGCGCGCGCCGATGGCGGCGTTGCGTGCGTAGCGGTTCGCGTCAGTCATGCGCGGCCGCCCGGCGTGGATGGGCTGTCGAAAGCGGGGCCGCGCGCAGTGTTGCCGAGGCGGGCGTCATATCTGCAGGAACTCGCGGATGCGTTCGGCGCACCATTGTGGGTCGGACTGCGGCAGCAGATGTCCGCCCTGCTCGTGCTAGCGCAAGGTGACGCCGGGCAGCGCCGCGCGGGTCATGGCCGGCGGCACGACCGGATCCTTGGCGCCGGCCAGCGCCAGCGTCGGCATGGGCAGCGCCGCCAGCTCGGCGCGCCGATCCTCGTCGCGCAGCGCCAGCAGGCCGAATTCCAGCGCGGCCGTGTCGGGCGCGCCGGATGGCGTGTCGTCGCCGCAGCGCGCGCGGAAATCGCGCAGCACCGCCTGGGGGTGGGCGGCCAGCTGGCGCAGCATGCGGTCGAGCAGGCGCGGCGCCACGCCTTCGGGAAAGTCCGGGCCGGCGCCGAAACGCGCGAAGCCGTTGATGCAGACCAGGCCGGCGCAGCCGGGCGGCGGCTGGCGCAACAGGCGCAGCGCGCCCAGCGAATGGCCGATGGCGATCACCGGGCCGGAGACTTCCGGCAGGCGGGGGGCGCCGAAATAGCCGGCGTCGTCGGCCACCTGGGGCCAGTCGGACAGGGCCGCGCGCAACGGCGCCCAGAATGACGCGTCATAGGCCCAGCCGTGCGCGAACCAGAGCGTGGCTTGCGGCATGGTCAGGCCAGCTCGGCCGTCAGGCCGTCGATCAGGCGGGCGAGATCATCCTCGCCATGGGCGGCGCTGAGCGCGATCCGCAGGCGGCTGGTGCCGGCGGGCACCGTGGGCGGGCGGATGGCCACGGCCAGCAGGCCGCGCCGCTCCAGCCCGGCGGCCAGCGCCAGCGCGCGGGCTTCGTCGCCGACGATGGCGGGCACGATCTGGGTCGAGGAACCGCCCGTGTCCACGCCCAGTCCGGCCAGCGCGGCGCGCAGCGTTTGCGCGCTGTCGGCCAGCCGCGAGCGTTCGGCGTCCAGTCGCGGCAGCAGGTCCAGCGCCGCGTCCATCGCGCCCAGCACGGCCGGCGGCAGCGCGGTGGTGTAGATGAAGCCCGAGCAGGCGTTGACCAGGTAGTCGCACAGCGCCCGCGAGCCGGCCACATAGGCGCCGAAGCCGCCCAGCGCCTTGCTGAAGGTGCCCATGATCAGGTCCACCCGGCCCGGCGCCAGGCTGGACAGGCCGGCGCCCTGGGCGCCCAGCACGCCGGTGGCGTGCGCCTCGTCCAGGTAGAGAAAGGCGCGGTGGCGTTCGGCGATCTCGCCCAGCCGGGCCACGTCGGTCCGGTCGCCGTCCATGCTGAACACGCTTTCGGTGACGATGAAGCGCACCGGCGGCTTGCCGCCGGGGCCGGGCTCGGCGCGGGCCGACAGCAGGCTTTCCAGGTGGTCCAGGTCGTTGTGGCGGTAGCGGATCTGCTTCACGCCGGCGGCCTGGCAGCCGTGGTGCAGGCTGGCGTGGTTGAGCTTGTCGGCATAGAGCTGGACCTCGCCCTGGCCGGCGGCGGCGCGCAGCAGCGCGGGCAACACGGCGGCGTTGGCCTGCCAGCCCGAGGCCAGCAGCAGGGCGGCCTCGGCGCCCTTGAGCCGGGCCAGCTTGGCCTCGACCTGTTCGTGCAGGTCCAGGTTGCCGCAGACCAGCCGCGAGGCCTGGGCGCCGGCGCCGCGCAGCGCGGTCCATTCGCGCGCCCGCTCTACCAGCAGCGGGTGGCGCGCCAGTCCCAGGTAGTCGTTGCTGGAGAAGTTCAGCATGGGCGCGCCGTTCAGGACGATGCGGCCGGCGGGAGCGGCGGCGGCGGTGCGCAGGCGGCGGCGCACGCGGCGCGTCTCGGCGAGCGCGAGCTCGGAGGAAAAAAGGGAATCCAGCTTCGACATCGGCAAATCCGGGGGCGGCCGGGCGCGGCGGGGCGGCCAGGCCGTAGAATGCGGGCCATTGTAGTGGAGGCGCCGGTCCGCCCGGCGCCCCGGGCAGACGGCCCACCGGGAGTTCCCTGGCCCGGGCCTCTGGTTTTGCAGGAGCTCTATATATATGCACACGCCCGACTGGGTGGCCCAGGGCCAGCCCCACATCTGGCTGCCCTATGCCCAGATGAAGACCGCCACGCCGCCGCTGCCCGTGGTGCGCAGCCACGGCAGCCGGCTGGAGCTGGCCGACGGGCGTAGCCTGATCGACGGGGTGGCGTCCTGGTGGACCGCCTGCCACGGTTACAACCATCCCCACATCGCCCAGGCCGTGCGCGCCCAGCTCGACGCCATGCCGCACGTGATGTTTGGCGGCCTGACCCACGAGCCGGCGCTGACGCTGGCGCGGCGGCTGGCGGCGCTGCTGGGGCCGGGCCTGGACCGGGTCTTCTATACGGATTCCGGCTCGGTGGCGGTGGAAGTGGCCATGAAGATGGCGCTGCAATACTGGCTCAACCAGGGCGAGCGCGGCCGCGGCCGCTTCCTGGCGTTCAAAGGCGGCTACCACGGCGACACCTTCGGCACCATGGCGGTCTGCGATCCGGAGGAGGGCATGCACAGCCTGTTCCGGGGCATGCTGGCCGAGCATGACATCGTCGCCCTGCCGCGCGACGAGGCCGGCGAGGCCGAGCTGGACGCGTTCCTGGCGCGCCGTGGCCCGCAGCTGGCCGGGATCATGGTCGAGCCGCTGGTGCAGGGCGCCGGCGGCATGCTGATGCACGATCCCGAGGTGCTGCGCCGCCTGCGCCGGCTGGCCGACCGCCACGGCCTGCTGCTGATTTACGACGAGATCTTTACCGGCTTCGGCCGCACCGGCACGATGTTCGCCTTTGAACAGGCCGGCGCGCGCCCCGACATCATCACCCTGTCCAAGGCGCTGACCGGCGGCACGCTGCCGCTGGCCGCCACGGTCGCCAGCAGCCGGGTGTTCGACGCCTTCTGGTCCGACGAGCCGTCGCACGCGCTGATGCATGGCCCCACCTTCATGGGCAACGCGCTGGCCTGCGCCGCCGCCAATGCCTCGCTGGATCTGTTCGAGCGCGAGCCGAGGCTGGATCAGGCGCGGGCGATCTGCGCCGCGCTGGAGCAAGGGCTGGCGCCGTGCCGCGAGCTGCCCTGGGTGCGCGACGTGCGCGTGCTGGGCGCGATCGGCGCGGTGGAACTGGACGGCATCGCCGACCGCGAAGCGCTCAAGCGGCGGCTGGTCGAGGCCGGCGTCTGGGTGCGGCCGTTCGGCAACGTGGTCTATCTGACCCCGGCGCTGACCATCGCGGCGGACGAGCTGGCCGTCCTGACGGGCGCCGTGTCGGACGTGCTGCGCCGTCAGCGGCCCTGACCCCTGACCCGGCGGCCGAACCGCCGGCGCGCCGGCCGCCAGTCCTGACCCGGCCGGCGGCAAATCCGGTCCGGCGGCTTGATCCATGTCAAGACGCCGTCCCCAGCGGCTGGCTAAGATCGGCGCATGCGAGCCAAATCGATCTTCGCCGTCCCCGTCGGCCTGTCCGACGCCGACCGCCAGCAGCGCCGGCACGCGCTGGTGCGCCTGTCGCTGGCCTGGCTGGCCATGATGCAGGTGATGATGTTCGCCTGGCCCGGCTACCTGCGCCACGACGGCATCCCCACGGATGCCCTGGAGACGCTGGACTGGGCCATCGTGCTGATGAACTGGGCCAGCTTCGCGCTGACCGTGCCCGTGGTGCTGTACTCGGCCTGGCCGATCTGGCGCCACGCCGGCGACAACCTGCGCCATGGCCGCGCCGGCATGGACGTGCCGGTGGCCCTGGGCATCGTGGCCGCCTTCATTCCCTCGGTGCACGCGACCTACACCGGACATGGCGAGGTGTATTTCGATTCCGTGACCATGTTCGTGGCTTTCCTGCTGACCGCCCGCTACCTGGAGCTGTGCGCGCGCCAGTCCTACGGCGGCTCGGCCGGCGGCCTGCGCCATTCCCGCGTCGAGGCGCGCCGCCTGAGCCTGGGCGCCAGCGCCGACCGGCTGGCCTCGCGCTTCGTGATGATCCAGGTGATCCTGGCGCTGGCCGCCGCCGCGGCCTGGGCCTATGTCGATCCGGCCCACAGCATCCCGGTGATGGTGGCGCTGCTGGTCATGAGCTGTCCCTGTGCGATGTCGATGGCCGTGCCCACGGCCATGGCCTCGGCGCACGCCGCGCTGGCGGCGCATCCGTCCATGCCCGACGCGGCCCTGCAGGCGCTGCTGGACGAGGCGGGCCGTAAGGCGCGCCAGAACTTGTATGGCTCGCTTGTATGGCACCTGCTGATGACGCCGCTGGCGCTGGTCGGCTGGGTCACGCCCTGGCTGGCGGCCATCACCATGCTGCTGTCCTCGCTGGCGGTGGCCTGGAACTCCTGGCGGCTGTCGCGCCGCGACTGGTCCGGCGCGCTGGCCGCCGGCGCGCCGGAATCCGCATGACCATCCTCTACCTGCTGCTGCCCCTGTCCCTGCTGTTCGTGCTGGCGATCGGCGTGTCGCTGTGGTGGGCCGTGTTCAACGGCCAGTACGACGACACCGATGGCGCCGGCACGGCGATCCTGCGCGACGACGACAGCGGGCCGGCCAGCCGGGGCTAGGCCGCGCGAGGCCCGGGGGCGCGGGGATTTCGAGCCTGAATACCGCCGAAAGGCCGGACAGTGCTTCGCCACTGATCCGGCTGGTATGGCTGATACGGTCGAAAACCGCTGCTTCTGACCCGTTGCCCGCGCGCCGCGTTCCCCATTTCTCGAGTAGGGACTTGATCCACATCAACGCGGGTTTACCCCGGCCCCCCCATCATTGAAGCTTGGAACTGTTTGTTTCTTTTAGGGGAAGGGTGATGAACGATTGCGCCGCAATCGCAAGCAAGGCCGACACCTTCAACTACAAGATCGTGAGGCAATTCGCGCTCATGACGGTAGTGTGGGCAATCGTCGGCATGGCTGTGGGCGTACTGCTCGCCGCGCAGCTGATTTGGCCTCAGTTGAACTTCGATACCGCCTGGCTGACCTATGGCCGGCTGCGTCCGCTGCACACCAACGCGGTGATTTTCGCGTTCGGCGGCAGCGCGCTGTTCACCACGTCCTACTACGTGGTCCAGCGCACCTGTCAGACCCGCCTGTTTTGCGGCCCGCTGGCCGCGTTCACCTTCTGGGGCTGGCAGATCGTCATCGTCGCCGCCGCGATCACCCTGCCGCTGGGCTACACCAGCAGCAAGGAATACGCGGAACTCGAATGGCCCATCGACATCCTGATCACGCTGGTCTGGGTGGCCTACGCCATCGTGTTCTTCGGCACCATCATCAAGCGCCGCTCCAAGCACATCTACGTGGCCAACTGGTTCTTCGGCTCGTACATCCTGACCATCGCCATCCTGCACATCTTCAACAACCTTGAAGTGCCGGTGTCGATGTGGAAGTCGTACTCGGCCTACGCCGGGGTGCAGGACGCCATGGTGCAGTGGTGGTACGGCCATAACGCCGTGGGCTTCTTCCTGACCACCAGCTTCCTGGGCATGATGTACTACTTCGTGCCCAAGCAGGCCGGCCGTCCGATCTACTCGTACCGCCTGTCCATCGTCCACTTCTGGGCGCTGGCCTTCACGTACATGTGGGCGGGCCCGCACCATCTGCTGTACACCTCGCTGCCGGACTGGACCCAGTCGCTGGGCATGACCTTCTCGCTGATCCTGCTGGCGCCTTCGTGGGGCGGCATGATCAACGGCATCATGACGCTGCAGGGCGCCTGGTACAAGCTGCGCACCGACCCGATCCTGAAGTTCATGGTCACGGCGCTGTCGTTCTACGGCATGTCGACCTTCGAAGGCTCGATGATGTCGATCCGCACGGTCAACGCGCTGTCGCACTACACGGACTGGACCATCGGCCACGTGCACTCCGGCGCGCTGGGCTGGGTCGCCATGATCTCGTTCGGCTCGCTGTACTACCTGATCCCGCGCCTCTATGGCCGCGAGAAGATGCACAGCGTCAAGGCCATCGAACTGCACTTCTGGATCGCGACCATCGGCGTGGTGCTGTACATCGCCGCCATGTGGATCGCCGGCGTGCAGCAGGGCCTGATGTGGCGCGACACCGCCGCCGACGGCACCCTGGTCTACAGCTTCGTCGAGGAACTGAAGACGCGCGTTCCGTACTACCTGATTCGTCTGTTGGGCGGCACGCTGTTCCTGTCGGGCGTGTTCGTGATGGCGTGGAACGTCTGGATGACGGTGCGCGGCGCGACCGCGGTCAACCCCGCCATTCCCCAGGACGATCCGCAAGCCGCGCGCACGCCGGTCACCGCCGCCGCTCCGGCTACCGTTTGACGAGGACATCATGGCCAACAAGCAACACGGCTTCTTTTCCCACCAGACGCTCGAGAAGAACATCGGCTGGATGATCATCGCCAGCATCCTGGTGGTGTCCTTCGCCGGCCTGGTGCAGATCATCCCGCTGTTCTTCCAGCACAGCACCACGCAGGCGGCCGAGGGCGTCGAGCCCTACAGCCCCCTGCGCCTGATGGGCCGCGACGTCTACATCCGCGAAGGCTGCGTCGGCTGCCATTCCCAGCAGGTGCGCCTGCTGGCGGCCGAAGTGCAGCGCTACGGTTCGTACTCGCTGGCCTCGGAATCGGTGTTCGACCATCCGTTCCTGTGGGGTTCCAAGCGCACGGGTCCCGACCTGGCGCGCCTGGGCGAGCGCTATTCCGACGAGTGGCACCGCATCCACCTGCGCAACCCGCGCATGGTGGTGCCGGAGTCCAACATGCCGGCCTATCCCTGGCTGGAGAAGACCTCGATCACCGGCCAGAACGTGCAGGACCGCATGCGCGCCCTGCGCCTGCTCGGCGTGCCTTACAGCGACGAGGACATCGCCGGCGCGCCCAAGGCCATCGAGGGCAAGACGGAAGAGGACGCGCTGGTGGCCTACCTGCAAGGGCTGGGCGTGGGCGTGCGCAAGGCGCAGCAGGCCAAGAAGGCCGCCGCCGCCGAGGAAGCCGCCAAGAAGGCCGTTGACGCCGCCAGGCAGCCGGCCGCCCAGCCGGCGTCGGGAGGTTGATCATGGCCTACATCAGCGCAATCGTCACCGCCATCTCGATGGCAACCTTTTTCGGCATCGTCTGGTGGGCCTGCTCGCGCGGCCGCCAGGGCGCCAACAGCGAATCGGCGATGCTGCCGTTCGCGCTGCCCGATGAATTCGGGCCGGCACAACAAGATGGAGCGAATCGGTCATGAGCGATTTCGTCAATGGCTTCTGGGGGTATTTCATCTCCGTCGTCGCCGTGGGCGGCGTGGTCTGGTGCGTGTGGCTGCTGTACACGCAGCGTCGCTGGCTCAGCACCAAGCCGGTCAACGGCCAGGTCGAGGACACCGGCCATGTCTGGGACGGCGACCTGACCGAGCTGAACAACCCGGTCCCCAGCTGGTGGACCTGGATGTACCTGCTGGCTTGCGTGTTCGCGCTGGGCTACCTGTTCTTCATGCCGGGCCTGGGCGAATACAAGGGCTCGCTGGGCTACAGCAGCGCCGAGGAAGTGGCGCGCAACCAGGCCAAGCTGGCCGAGGCGGTGCGCCCCATCTATGCGCGTTTCGAGACTATGACCGTGCCGCAGATCGCCGCCGACCCCGGCGCGCGTGAAATCGGCCAGCGCCTGTTCCTGAACACCTGCGCGCAGTGCCACGGCTCGGACGCCAAGGGCGGCCCCAGCTTCCCCAACCTGGCCGATGGCGACTGGCTGCACGGCGGCTCTCCCGAAGCCATCATGCAGACCATCACCCAGGGCCGCGTCGGCGTGATGCCGCCGTGGAAGGGCGTGATCGATCCCAAGACCGCCGGCGATATCGCGCAGTACGTGCGCTCGCTGTCGGGCCTGACCGCCGATCCGGTGCGCGTGTTCCGCGGCAAGCGCGAGTTCGCCAACTACTGCGTGGCCTGTCACGGTGTCGACGGCAAGGGCAACCAGTCGCTGGGCGCGCCCAACCTGACGGACGAAGTCTGGCTCTACGGCAGCTCGGAAGCGACCATCGTGCAGACCATCCTGGAAGGACGCCAGAACCGCATGCCCGCGCATGAGGACGTGCTGACGCCCGACCAGATCAAGATCCTGACGGCCTGGGTATGGGGCCTGTCCAACAAGCCGGACGCCAAGCCGCAGGCGACCGAGAAGACGGCGGCCCGCTGATCGCGGACCTGTATGTGGCATAGAGCCTGGGAGAAACGGCGTTTCTCTCAGGCGACGTGGACTTGATGAGTACGGAGCAGCAAATGAAAGATGGGTCAACCGCAAGCGTCAGCACGCCGCCCGGCGGCGACCCGCCGCCCTGGCGGCCGCATGTGCGGCCGCCGCGTCCCGGCCAGGAAACGCTGGAACAGACCCTGGCCGGCGTGCGCAGCAAGATCTATCCGCGATCCGTCAGCGGCCTGTTCGCGCGCTGGCGCATCGCCTTCGTCTTTCTGACCCAGCTCATCTTCTACGGCCTGCCCTGGCTGCAATGGAACGGCCGTCAGGCCGTGCTGTTCGACCTGGGCGCGCGCAAGTTCTACCTGTTCGGCCTGGTGCTGTGGCCGCAGGACGTGGTCTACCTGGCGGTGCTGCTGGTGATCTCGGCGCTGGCGCTGTTCCTGTTCACCGCCGTGGCCGGCCGGCTGTTCTGCGGCTACGCCTGTCCGCAGACCGTCTACACCGAGATCTTCATGTGGATCGAGCGCAAGGTCGAAGGCGACCGCGTGGCCCGCATCCGCCTGGACGAATCGCCCTGGTCCTGGCACAAGGCGCGGCTGAAGATCACCAAGCATTTCCTGTGGATCGCGCTGGCCTGGTGGACCGGCTCGACCTTCATCGGCTATTTCGCGCCCATCCGCGAACTGGGCCATGAATTGTTCAGCTTGCAACTGGGTCCCTGGCAGTGGTTCTGGATGCTGTTCTACGGTTTCGCCACCTGGGGCAACGCCGGCTTCATGCGCGAGTCGGTGTGCAAGTACATGTGCCCCTACGCCCGCTTCCAGAGCGTGATGGTGGACCCGGACACCTTCGTGGTCACCTACGACAAGCGTCGCGGCGATCCGCGAGGCGGCCGCTCGCGCAAGGTCGACCACAAGGCCGCCGGCCTGGGCGACTGCGTCGATTGCAGCCTGTGCGTGCAGGTCTGTCCGACCGGCATCGACATCCGCGAAGGGCTGCAATACATGTGCATCGGCTGCGGCGCCTGTATCGACGCCTGCGAGCAGGTGATGGACAAGATGCAGTACGAGCCGGGCCTGATCCGCTACACGTCCGAGCGCGCCATGCTGGACGGCCTGTCGACCAAGAGCGCCCGCTCGCACCTGCTGCGTCCGCGCGTGCTGGTCTACGGCACGCTGATCCTGATCCTGGTCATCGCCTTCATCACCTCGCTGGCCGTGCGCAACCCGCTGCGCGTGGACGTGATCCGCGACCGCGGCGTGCTGGGCCGCGAAGTGGCCGGCGGATTGATCGAGAACGTCTACCGCCTGCAGATCATCAACACCTCGGACTCGCCGCTGCGCCTGCGCCTGTCGGCCGATGGCCTGCCCGGACTGGCCGTGCTGGCCGGGCAGGAAGCGTCGGACGTGGTCGAAGTCGAGGCTGCCGCCAACAAGCTGGTGCCGATGGTGATCCGCGTGCCCGTGGGCGCCGCGCCCGGCGCGCATCCGATCACCTTGCACGCCCGCGCCCAGGACGGCGAGAATCGTGGCATCGAGACCGACGAACCCGCCAGCTTCTACATTCCCAACTGAGCGCGGCATGGACCCGCGCAAGGATCAAAGGATCACGTTATGACTACCGCCACGATCGCCAAGCCCTGGTACCGTGAATTCTGGCCCTGGTTCCTGATGGCCGGCCCATTCCTGGCGATGGTGGGCTGCTTCATCACCATCTATTTCGCCTTCACCCAGTTCAGCAACCAGCCCATCCAGGAAGAAGGGCTGGTCAAGCGCGGGCTGGTCATCGAGCAGCAGGGAGCGGGGGCCGCGCGCCAGGCGGCCGTCCAGTCCAAACCGTAAGTCAAAGGAGGGGCACGCATGGGCTTGAGATCATTGATGTGGATCCTGTGGCCGTCGTTCCTGGCGGCGGCGGCGTGCAGCGCGCTGGTCTTCGCGCTGATCGACCCGCTGGACGTGGCCATATTCGGACACGTGCCCACCGGGCGCACCGGCTTCTACACCGTGTCCTTCTTCGTGCTGTGGGTGATGGCCGGGCTGTCCAGCGCGCTCACGGCCTACCTGATGCCCAGGCCCAGGGAAGACGACGAACTGTGATGGCGCAGGGGCGGGCGGCCGGGGATCCATTCCCTGCCTGAACTAGGCAGCCGCGCCCGCCTCGTGCAGCAGCTCGACGAAATGACGCGCCGGCGCGCTCAGCGGCCGGTCGCGCGGCACGATGCTGCCGAACGCCGTCAGCGCGTGCCGGATCTGGTACGGCAGGATGGCCAGCAGGCCGTGGGCCGCGTAGCGGCTGGCCACGGACTCCGGAATCACGCCCAGCATGGTCGACTTCATCGCCAGGTTGGTGGTGGTCAGGATGGAGGCCGACTCGATCAGGCCCGGCGGCGTGGCCGCGTCATGGGAGCGGAATTCCTGCTCGATCACGTCACGCATCGGGCTGCCCTGCGGCTGCAGGATCCACGGATACTCCCGCAAGGCTTCGAAACTGACGCGCGCGCGCCCGGCCAGCGGGTGGTCGACGGCCGCGATCACCGACAGCGCCTCGTCGCCGATGGGGCGGAACACATAGTCGCGCGGCGGCCGCGTCAGCATGCGGCCGATCACCACATCCAGCCGACCCTCGTTCAGCCGTCCGATCAGCAGGTCGCTGGTGCCCGTCGAAATCTCCACCGCCAGCAGCGGATAGGTCTGCTTGAGCCGCAGCAGCGCGTCGGTCAGCGGCCCGGGCGAGGCGGCCATGATGCTGCCGATGAACAGCTTGCCCGCGCTGCCGAGCCGCAGCTCCTCCAGCTCGCGCGCCAGCGAGGACACCGTGCCGCGCATGCCGCGGAAATAACCCATCACGCAATCGCCCGCCGCCGTCAAGGCCAGGCCGCGGCCCACCCGCTCGAATAGCGGCTGGCCGATGGCCTGCTCCAGCTCGTGCAGCATCTTGCTGGCGGCCGACTGGGTCATGTTCAGCGCCGCCGCCGCCGCGCGCAGCGTGCCGCGTTCCTCGATGGCCAGCAGCAGCACGATCTGCCGCATGCGCAGGCGCGCCAGCAGGGCGGGGGCGTTCAGGACTCGTTCCATGATTGATCGCCTGGGGTGAACGGTTGGTGCCAAAGTTTCATTTTACGGAAACGGATCGACTCCCTAAGATGGCTGCATCAAAACAAGCCGCCGGGCACGGACCCGGGATGGCGCACAAAGCCCCCAAGGAGACAAGCATGAAGACCCGTTTGCTGGCCGCGATCGCGGCGGGCGCCCTGTGCCTGGCGGCATCGGGCCCATCCCTGGCGCAGGACGCCAACTGGCCCGTCAAGCCGCTGCGGCTGCTGGTGGGATCGGCCCCCGGCGGCGGCACCGACGCCATGGCGCGCGCCGTGGCCGACAAGCTGGGTCCGAGGCTGGGCCAGACCGTGGTGGTGGAGAACAAGCCGGGCGCCTCGAACACGCTGGCCGCCGACCTCGCGGCCAAGTCCAGCGACGCGCACACCATGGTGATGGGCGTGTCCACCGCCCACGCCATCGCCCCGCATCTGCTCAAGCTGGGCTATGACAACGACCGCGACCTGACGCCGGTGGTGTTCGTGGGCGCGGTGCCCAACATCCTGGTCGTCAACAACCAGGTGCCGGCGCGCACGGTGCAGGAGCTGATCGCGCTGCTCAAGGGCAAGCCGGGTGAATACAACTTCGCCAGCAGCGGCGCCGGCAGCACCCAGCACATCGCGGCCGAGCTGTTCAAGGACGCCACCGGCGTGCAGATCACGCACATTCCCTATCGCGGTAGCGGTCCGGCCATGGTCGACCTGATGGGCGGCCAGGTGCAGATCGCCTTCGAGACCGCGTCCTCGGTGATTCCGCACATCAAGAGCGGCAAGGTGCGGGCGCTGGCGGTCCTGAGCGCCGCCCGCAATCCGCAGCTGCCCGACGTGCCCACCATGGCCGAGGCCGGCGTGCCCGGCGTGGAGATGAGCGCCTGGTATGGCATCTACATGCCCAGCGGCACGCCCGCCGCGATCCAGCGCCGCGTGCACGACGAGGTCAACGCCATCCTGGCGCTGCCCGACACCCGCGCGCGCCTGCAGGCCATCGGCGCCGACGTCAGCCCGATGAGCCAGGAACAGTTCGCCCGCTTCCATCAGGCCGAGAACCAGCGCTACGCCGCGATCATCAAGAAGAACCACATTTCCGTCGAGTGAAGACCATCATGCATCCGCAGCATCGAACCGCCGGCCAGCCGGCGCAGGACCTGCCCGTCGTCGCCCTGACGCTGGGCGACCCGGCCGGCATCGGCCCGGAACTGATCGCCCGCCTGTTGGCGCGGCCCGAGGCGGCGCAACTGGCCAACGTCGTGCTGATCGGCGACCCCTGGCTGTGGGAAGCGGGACAGCGGATCGCCGGCGTGCGCGTGGCGCTCGATCCGGTGGACAGCTTCGCCGCCGCGCGCGGCCGGCCCGCCACCGGCCGCGCCGCCTGGCTGGCGATGGACACGGTGCGGCCCGGCGACGTCAGCCTGGGCCAGGCCGGCGCGGCCGGCGGCGCGTCGGTGCTGCGCGCGCTGGACGCCTGCATGGACGCGGCGCTGGCCGGCCACGCGGACGCTATCTGCTTCGCACCGCTGAACAAGCACGCCATGAAGCTGGGCGGGCTGCGCCATGACGATGAGCTGCATCACTTCGCCCAATACCTGGGCGTGACCGGCTACTTCTGCGAGTTCAACACGCTCGGCGATCTGTGGACCTCGCGCGTGTCCTCGCACATCCCGCTGAAGGACGCCGCCGCCGCGCTGAGCGTGGCCGGCATCAAGGACGCCGCCCGGCTGATTCACCGCGCCTTGCAGGCCAGCGGCGTGCCCGAGCCGCGCGTGGCCGTGGCCGCCTTCAATCCGCATGGCGGCGACGGCGGCACCTGCGGCCGCGAGGAAGTCGACATCATCGCGCCGGCGGTGCGCGAACTGAACCAGGAAGGCCTGCCGGTGCAGGGGCCGTTTCCGGCCGACACCATCTTCCTGAAGGCCCAGGCCGGCGAGTTCCAGGCCATCGTCACCATGTATCACGACCAGGGCCAGATCGCGATCAAGCTGCTGGGCTTCTCGCGCGGCGTGACGGTGCAGGGCGGGCTGCCCATTCCCATCACCACGCCCGCGCATGGCACCGCCTACGACATCGCCGGCCAGGGCAGGGCGAGCGACGCGGCCACATGGCAGGCCTTCAACGTGGCCTGCCGCATGGGCCGTTCGCACCGCGCGGCGCGCGCCGCCCAGGCCTGAACCGGTATCCAGACATTCCGGCGCGGTCCGCGCGCCGTTCCCCACGCCTCAGGAATCCCCTCATGAAAATCAAATCCGTGCGCGCCCGCGTCTACGAATGGACCGGCAAGACCGTGCCGCCGCAAGGCAATTTCTGCTCCAACGCCATGGACCTGCTGTATTCGCCGCAGGAAACCATGAGTACCTTCCGCTTCCATGGCTGGACCGTGGTCGAGATCGAGACCGACGACGGCATCGTCGGCCTGGGCAACGTGGCGCTGGCGCCGCGTATCGCCAAGGCCATCGTCGATCAGTACCTGGCGCCGCTGGTCATCGGCCACGACCCCTGGGACTACGAGTACCTGTGGCAGCGCATGTATCGCGCCACCCACGCCTGGGGCCGCAAGGGCGTGGCCATGGCGGCGATCTCGGCGGTGGACCTGGCCATCTGGGACATCCTGGGCAAGTCCGTGGGCAAGCCGGTGTTCAAGCTGCTGGGCGGGCGCACCAAGGAGAAGATTCCCTGCTACTACTCCAAGCTCTATCGCGGCGATCTCGACGCCATGCAGCGCGAGGCGCAGACCTATCTGGACCAGGGCTTTCGCGCCTTCAAGATGCGCTTCGGCTACGGGCCGGCGCATCTACAGCACGGCGTGGCCGAGAACCTGAAATCGGTCGAGGCCGTGCGCGAGGTGATCGGCTACGACACCGACCTGATGCTGGAGTGCTACATGGGCTGGAACCTGGAATACGCCAAGCGCATGCTGCCCAAGCTGGAGAAGTTCGAGCCGCGCTGGCTGGAAGAACCGGTGATCGCGGACGATATCGACGGCTACGCCGAGCTGAACCGCATGGGCTCGATTCCCATTTCGGGCGGTGAGCACGAATTCTCGCTCTATGGCTTCAAGCAGCTGCTGGACCGCAAGGCCATCTCGGTGGCGCAGTACGACACCAACCGCGTCGGCGGCATTACCGCCGCGCACAAGATCAACGCGCTGTGCGAGGCCCATAGCGTGCCGGTCATCCCGCACGCCGGCCAGATGCACAACTACCACCTGACCATGAGCACGCTGGCCTCGCCCATGAGCGAGTATTTCCCCATGTTCGACGTGGAGGTCGGCAACGAGCTGTTCTACTACATCTTTGACGGCGAGCCCGTGGCCCAGGACGGCTTCATCGACCTGGACGACGCCAGGCCCGGCCTGGGGCTGACGCTCAAGACCGAGTTCCTGGACCAGTTCCGCATCACCGAGTGAGGCCGCCATGCCCGGACTTTCCAACCCGCGCTATCGCGGCATCTTCCCCGTCGTGCCCACCACCTTCGGCGAGGACGGCGCGCTGGACCTCGCCAGCCAGCGGCGCTGCGTGGACTTCATGATCGATTCCGGCGTGGACGGGCTGTGCGTCCTGGCCAATTTCTCGGAGCAGTTCCTGGTCTCGGACGAGGAGCGCGAGATCCTGACCCGCGCGGTGCTGGAACACGTGGCCGGCCGCGTGCCGGTGATCGTCACCACCACGCATGCCAGCACCCGCGTCTGCGCCGAGCGCAGCCGCCAAGCCCAGGACATGGGTGCGGCCATGGTCATGGTCATGCCGCCGTACCACGGCGCCACCTTCCGCTTCGCCGAGGCGCAGGTGCGCGCCTTCTACCAGGGCGTGTCCGACCGCATCGGCATTCCCATCATGATCCAGGACGCGCCGGCCGCCGGCACGCCTTTATCGCCCGCCTTCCTGGCCGGCATGGCGCGCGAGATCGAGCAGGTCTCGTACTTCAAGATGGAAACGGCCGGCGCCGCCGGCAAGCTGCGCGAGCTGATCGCGCTGGGCGGCGAGGCGGTCGAGGGCCCCTGGGACGGCGAGGAGGCCATCACGCTGCTGGCCGACCTGGAGGCCGGCGCGACCGGGTCCATGACCGGCGGCGGCTACGCCGACGGCATCCGGCCCATCATCGAGGCCCATCGCCGTGGCGATGCCGAGGCCGCCTACGCGCAATACCAGCGCTGGCTGCCGCTGATCAACCACGAGAACCGCCAGGCCGGCTTCCTGGCCGCCAAGGCGTTGATGAAGGAGGGCGGCGTGATCGCCTGCGACGCCCCGCGCGCGCCCTGGCCGCCGTTGCATCCCGAGACGCGCCGTCAGCTGCTGGGCATCGCGCGCCGGCTGGACCCGCTGGTGCTGCGCTGGGGGCGTTGAAGGCAAACGCCGGGCCTGCGGCGCCGGCCCGATCCCCGGACGCCCGGCCGGCCCTTGCCGCCCGCCATTAGCTTCCCGTCGCAAACACTGCGTTCCGTTTCTGCTGACAAGGTCATGTCCTGTGGCAGGTAAAATCCCCGCTGTTCGAAATATTCCAACGGGGCGTCCGTGCAGCCGGTCATTTCAGTCCAGGGCTTGTCCAAGCGATATGCATCCGGGTTCCAGGCGCTCAAGGGCGTGGACCTGGAAATCCGGCGCGGAGAGATCTTCGCCCTGCTCGGGCCCAACGGCGCGGGCAAGACCACGCTGATCAGCATCATCTGCGGCATCGTCAACGCCACCGAGGGCCGGGTGCTGGCCGACGGCCACGACATCGTCGCCGAATACCGCGCGGCCCGCGCCAAGATCGGGCTGGTGCCGCAGGAAATCTCCACCGACGCCTTCGAGAGCGTGTGGAACACGGTGTCGTTCAGCCGCGGGCTGTTCGGCAAGCCGGCCAATCCCGCCCTTATCGAGAAGATCCTGCGCGACCTGTCGCTGTGGGACAAGAAGGACAACCGCATCATGGCGCTGTCCGGCGGCATGAAGCGGCGCGTCATGATCGCCAAGGCGCTGTCGCACGAGCCGCAGATCCTGTTCCTGGACGAGCCCACCGCCGGCGTGGACGTGGAGCTGCGGCGCGGCATGTGGGACATGGTGCGGCGGCTGCGCGAGAACGGCGTGACCATCATCCTGACCACGCACTACATCGAGGAAGCCCAGGAAATGGCCGACCGCGTCGGCGTGATCCGCAAGGGCGAGATCATCCTGGTCGAGGAAAAGCACGCGCTGATGGAAAAGCTGGGCAAGCGCCGGCTGGCGCTGACGCTGAAGACGCCGCTGGCGGCCGTGCCGCCCGGCCTGGAAGCCTATGAGCTGGAGCTGGCCGAGGACGGCCGCAAGCTGGTCCATACCTACGGCAAGCAGGACGGCGGCGATATCTCGCTGCTGCTGCGCGCCCTGGCCGAGCGCGGGGTCGAGTTCACCGATCTCAACACCTCCGAAAGCTCGCTCGAGGAGATCTTCGTCAGCCTGGTGCACGCGCAATCATGAACTTCCACGCCATCCTCGCCATCTACAAGTTCGAAATGGCGCGCGCCTGGCGCACGCTGATGCAAAGCGTGGCCTCGCCTGTCATCTCCACCGCGCTGTACTTCGTCGTGTTCGGCTCGGCCATCGGCTCGCACATGGTCGAGATCGACGGCGTCAGCTACGGCGCCTTCATCGTGCCCGGCATGATCATGCTGGCGCTGCTGACGCAGAGCATCTCCAACGCCTCGTTCGGCATCTACATGCCGCGCTTCACGGGCACCATCTATGAAATCCACTCGGCGCCGATCTCCTACGTGGAGATCGTGGCCGGCTACGTGGGGGCGGCGGCCAGCAAGTCCATCCTGCTGGGCCTGATCATGCTGGCCACGGCCAGGCTGTTCGTGTCCTTCGGCGTGGCGCATCCGTTCTGGATGCTGGGCTTCCTGGTGCTGACGGCGGTCACGTTCAGCCTGTTCGGCTTCATCATCGGCATCTGGGCGGACGGCTTCGAGAAGCTGCAGATCATCCCGCTGATGATCATCACGCCGCTCACCTTCCTGGGCGGCACCTTCTATTCCATCAAGATGCTGCCGCCGTTCTGGCAGACCGTCACGCTGCTGAACCCCGTGGTGTACCTGGTCAGCGGATTCCGCTGGGCGTTCTACGGGGTGGCCGATGTCAGCGTGGGCGTCAGCTTTGGCATGACGCTGGCCTTCCTGGCGCTGTGCCTGGTCTGCGTGCGCTGGATCTTCAAGACCGGCTACCGGCTCAAGACCTGAGGCGGACAGGGCGGGATCGGGCGGCTTGCGTTCAGGCCGCCTGCGCGGAGGCCGCCTGCGCGGCGCGGGCCAGGCCGCCGTGCGCGTCCAGCAGCCGTTCGCGCCAGGCGTGGACGGCGTCGTCCGGCGCCAGCAGTTCCAGCGCGCTGGTGCAGCGCGCCCACATGAACATTCCGAACACCGCGTAGTCGGCATAGGCCGGCGCGGCGCCGGCCAGGTAGGGCTGGCGCGCCAGCGTCAGGCGCAGCGGCTGCAGGGCGGCGCGCAGCGCCTCGATCTGCGCCGCATAGCCGGCCGGCAGTTGCTCCAGCGGGCCGAAGCGCTTCTCGCGCGTGGCGCGGAAGTAATCGCGGTCCTTCTCGTGGATCAGGGCATGGATGGACGGCAGCAGCAGCCGGGCCAGGATGGGCACCAGCGTGGCGTCGCTCCAGCTGTTGACGAACAGGCTCAGGTTACGGCCGGCCTCGCCGCCGAACAGCGAGGGGCGGTCGGGGAAGGCATCTTCCAGGTGGCAGGCGATCCGCCAGGAATCGCTGACCGCCTGGCCGCCGTGCACCAGCACCGGCACCAGCTTCTGGCCGGAGAACGCGATCTCTTCCTTTTCCGTGAAGCGCCACGGCACCGTGGCGGCCGACAGCCCCTTGTGGGCCAGGGCCATGTGGATCTTCCAGCAATGCGGGCTGAACCGCAGCGACGCGTCGGCGCCGGCCAGGTCGTACAGGGTGAGATCGGGATTCAAGGCGATGCGCTCCTTGCGATGGCGGGACGGAAACCCTGGCCCCAAGGATAGCGCGTTACGCCGATCCGCCGGCGTGGGCGGATCGGCGGGACAGCTCGCTAGCGCGTCTTGCCGGACGGATTGAGCTTGGACACGCGCTGCTGCAATTGCGGATCCTGCTGCACGGCGCGGCTGATGCCGTTGAATTCATCGACGGTCAGGCCGTCGGCGCGCACCAGCTGCACCATCTTCTCGTCGGCTTCCTTGACCAGCTTCTGCTTGGCCTCGTCGGTCTTGGCCGATTCGACCTTGGGGCGATATTCGTCCACGACGCCGGAGACCTTCTGCGAGGCCGAGGCGAAGCGCTGCAACTGCTGGTCGGACGGCTGCGGCACGGCCGGCGCCTGCATCGGCGATGGCGTCTGGCTGGCTGGAGGCTGCTGTTGCGCCATGACCGGCGCGGCCAGGGCGGCCGAGAACAGGGCGGCGTACAGGAATGCGGTGGGGGATCGCTGCATGGGGACCTCCTTGTGATGCGAAAGGCGTGGCAGGCCAAAGGGGAACCCCGTCGGGGCATCCCGATGGATACGGGTCCATGATGGCAAAGCGCGCCGGCCGGCCTCAAGTTTCCCGATGTGTTTTCCTGTGTCGGCGAGCCACAGCAAGGTCGCGCCGGCTCCCAGGGCGCGCCCTGGGGCGGCGACGGAAACGTTTTGCGCGATTTGGTAGGCGCTGCTGGCCGCCATGTTTCCTTGCGTGTGCGGCCGCGCCATAATCTGGGGCCGTCCATTCCAACCGAGGCCACGCCGTCCATGAGCGCGCTGCGCATTTCCACCGACAAGTCCGAACTCGACGTCGACATGATCCACGCCTTCCTGCGTGACCAGACGCCCTGGGCGCGCGGCATTCCCCGGGACACGCTGGAGCGCGCGCTGGCCGGCTCGCGCTGCTACGGCGCCTACCTGGACGGACGCCAGGTCGCCTTCGCGCGGCTGGTGACGGACGAGGCCACCTTCGCCTATCTGTGCGACGTGTTCGTGCTGCCGGACTACCGGGGACGCGGCTTTTCGCGCGCGCTGATGCGCCATGTGTTCGACGATCCGGTGGTGGCGGCGCTGCGGCGCATCGTGCTGGTCACCACCAGCGCGCATGGCGTCTACGCGCCGCTGGGCTTCACGGCGCCCGAGCATCCCGAGCGCTACATGGAACTGCATCGCCCGGACGTCTACGCCGCGTCGCCGGCCGTTCCCGACTAACGGGCCATCGCGGCTCGCGGCCGCCCGAAAGGCAAGGGCGCGGCGGACCGGAGGCCCTAGGCCAGCAGCATGCCCAGCAGCACCAGCGCCAGCAACACCAGATAGGCGCGGGCGTGCAGGCGGTCGGGGATGCGCGGGATCAGCGGCGCGCCCAGCCGGATGCCCACGAGCGATCCCAGCGACAGCAGGGCGAAGGCGGGCAGGTCCACATAGCCGGCCATCCAGGGCGCCAGCCCGGCGGGCAGGTCGCGGGCGGCGACGACATAGGCCAGCGTGCCGGCCACGGCCACGGGCAGCGTCAGCGGATTGGCCATGGCCGCGGCCTGGGCCATCGGCAGGCCGCGCCGGCGCAGCAGCGGCACCGTCATCACGCTGCCGCCCACGCCCAGGAAGGCCGCCACCGCGCCGATTGCCAGGCCGCCGCCCGCCGTCGCTGTGCCGCCCAGCGGGCGCGGCTGGCCGCCGCCGTCATGCGCCAGGAAGCCCTGGCGCAGCATGCAGTCGGCCAGCGTGACGGCCAGGTAGGCGATGAAGGCCAGGCGCACCAGCCCGCCGTCGATCCGCATCGCCGCCAGCGCGCCCAGCGCCGCGCCCACGGCGATATAGCCGGCCAGCGGCCAGACATAGGCGCGCAGGATGTTGCCGGCCTTCTGGTGGCGCCGGGTGGCGGCCGCGGCGTTCACGATCATGACGCAGGTGGACGTGGCCACCGCGATGTGCATGGCGGCCAGCGCGGCCGGATCGTCGGCCGCGTGTCCGGCCCGCAGGGCGGCATACAGCACCGGCACGGCGACGAAGCCGCCGCCGAAGCCGAACAGCACGGTGGTGACGCCGCTGAGGACGCCGAACAGGGCCAGGACCAGATACAACATGCCGCGATTCCTGCGAAGAATGATGATGGGATCACGATAACGGCGCCTGTCCTGGCCGGCTTTCGAAATGAAGACAGTAATATTCGAGTTTCAGCCAACTCTCGAACAGCCCACCGTGGCTGCCCGCTACGGGCAGACGGGAGGACGCCCGCATGCGCAATACCCATATCGACCTGCATGACGCCCTGGATCGCGCGCTCGTCGCCATCGGCAACGACTATCCGGCCGGACACCTGCTGGACGCGCACGCGCACCGGCGCGCGCAACTGCTGTACGGCGCCACCGGCGTCATGCTGGTGCTGAGCGAGGATGGCGGCTGGGTGGTGCCGCCGCAGCGCGCCGTCTGGATCCCGGCCGGCGTCACGCACCAGGTCCGCATGCTGGGCGTCAGCACGCGCAGCGCCTACATCGAGCCGGGCGCGGCACGCGCGGACGCGCGGGCCTGCGAGGTGGTGGAGGTGTCGCCGCTGCTGCGCCAGCTGCTGCTGGCGGCCGTGGACATGCCGGCGCAGTACGACAGGGAAGGGCGCGACGGCGCGCTGGCCCGGCTGCTGCTGCACGAGGTGGACCGCGCGCCGGCGCTGCCGCTGCACATCCCGTTGCCGCGCGACGCGCGGCTGGGGGCGCTGTGCCAGGCCTTCATGGCGGCGCCGGACATCCGCTCGCGGCCGCAGGACTGGGCCGAGCGGCTGCACATGAGCCCGCGCAGCTTCAGCCGCCATTTCCGCGAGCACACCGGCATGTCCTACGCCCAATGGCGGCAGCGCGCCTGCGTGGTGCTGGCGCTGGCGCGGCTGGCGGCGGGCGATCCGGTCACCGTCATCGCCCTGGATTTCGGCTACCAGGGCCCGGCCGCGTTCTCGACCATGTTCAGACGCGTGCTGGGCGCCGCGCCCTCCGCCTATCTGCGCACTGATTAGAACCGTCCACAGCAAGCATGGGTTGCTGCTTCAGCGGGATGCCGCGGAGCCGGCTTTGCCGGTCCGCAGGCATGCCCCCCTGGGGGGGAAGCGCGTGAGCGCTTCGGGGGGGGTCAACCCTTGGCATACCAGAGGACGGCGAAGAAATGGCAGGCGGTGCCCGCCAGCACGAACAGATGCCAGACGAAATGCGCGTAGCGCCAGCGCGAATCGAACACGAAGAAGACCACGCCGCCGGTGTAGGCCAGGCCGCCGGCCACCAGCCACCACAGCCCGCCCTCGGGCACGCGCTCGATCAGCGGATTCACGGCGATCAGCACCAGCCAGCCCATGGCCAGGTACAGCCCGGTGGAAATGGCGGGCCGGTTCAGCCGCTTGCTGGCCTTCAGCCCCACGCCCAGCAGGGCCAGGCCCCAGACCAGGCCGAACAGCGTCCAGCCCCAGGGTCCGCGCAGCGCGCCCAGCGCGAAGGGCGTGTAGGTGCCGGCGATCAGCAGGTAGATGGCCGAGTGGTCCAGCACGTTGAACAGGCGCTTGGCGCGGTTCAGCGGCAGGGCGTGATAGATGGTGGACGCCAGGTACAGCAGCACCATGGTGGCCGCGAAGATGGCGGCGCCGGCGATGAAGGCGGCGTCGCCCTGGCGGGTGGCGGCGATGATCAGGATGGGGGCGGCGGCCACCGCGCAGGCGGCGCCCAGGCCGTGGCTGACGGCGTTGGCGATTTCTTCGCCCAGGGTCTGGGGGCGGTCGTTGGGGAACATGCGGCGGAGCGTCCGTGACGGAGTGAGGGGAATCGGGGTTCCCACCTTAGGCGTTTTAGGGCGGCGGCTCAAGCGCGGCCCCCTGTATTGGCGGCGCATGTTCCACAGGCTTGATTTTCGGCAAGCGGGGCCGTCGGTTACGTTTCCGATATCGGTTCCACGCAGTTACTGTGTGATACATTTGATCCGCATAAATAATCGGCCCGGACAGGCGCCCGGCGCCGCTGCTGGCCGATTTTCCGTTTCCGGCGGCGGCGCGCTCGGCGTCCGCTCAATCAAACGCTATCGCATGTTCCGGGGGGCACCTATGATTCCTGTCATCGGCATTATGGTTGGGGCTTATATCGTCACGCGCATGACCGCGATGCTGACCCGGCCTGATACCAACAAGATCTTCAAGGCGCTCTCCATCGTCACCATCGCGATCGCCTTGCTGTCCTGTCTGGAGCTGTTCACCAGCGGCGCCGCGATGTCGGCCCGGGCGGGCCGTTACTGAGCACACGCAGCAAATCCGGCGTCCGTCGCCCGGCGGACGAGGCAGTCGGCGGGCCGCGCAGCTGCGGCCAGGTGGTATCGGGACGTCGTCTTGGGGCAAGCAAGGTTCTACTGGCCGAGGCCTGACAATGGCGCGCAGTTTTTCCACTCTGTTTTTCAAGGCCGCGAAGAAGCTCGGCAGGATCCAGCGCGCGGCCTTGAGCCTGGCCGTGCCCGGCGCCTCCGGCAAGCGCGCCGCCGCGTCGCGCCGGGCGGCCGCCAGGCGCAGCGCCAATGCCTCGCGCGACGGCGCCTCGCCCTCGCTGGGCCTGGGCCGCTGGGAGGCATCGCGCCAGTTCACCGACGGACTGGGCCGGCGTCTCGCCTTCGCCCGCTACATTCCGCCCGGCGTGCCGCGCCAGGGCATGCCGCTGGTGGTCATGCTGCATGGCTGCCGGCAGACCGCGCTGTCGTTCGCGCAGGGCTCGCGCATGAACCAGTGGGCCGACGCGGCCGGTTTCATGGTGCTGTACCCGCAGCAGTCCATGGCCCGGCAGGTGCAGCGCTGCTGGCGCTGGTTCCAGCCCGACGCGCTGCATGGCGGCGGCGAGGCCGACCTGATCGCCGCGCTGGTCCGCTCGGAAGTGGGGCGCCATGGCCTGGATCCGACGCGCGTGTATATCGCCGGCCTGTCGGCGGGCGCTGGCATGGCGGCCCTGGTGGCGCTGCGGCATCCGCAACTGGTGGCGGCGCTGGCCATGCATTCCGGCCCGGTGACGGGCGACGCGCACAGCGCCGCCGCGGGCCTGCAGACCATGCGCCGAGGCGCGCTCAAGCCCCTGCGTCCGTTGCTGGAAAGCGTGGCCAATCCGGCCGCGCTGCGCCTGGGCATGCCGGCCATCATCCTGCAGGGCCAGCTCGATCCCGCCGTGGCGCCGCGCAACGCGCGCCAGCTGTTCGACCAGTTCCGCCTGCTCAACGGCCTGCATCCCCAGGACATTCCGGTCGAGCGCGTGCTGGGTCTGGGCACCGACAAGTCCTATCGCCGGGTCGACATGCTGAAGGACCGCCGCGCCGTGGTGCGCCTGTGCGAGATCACGCATGTCGAACATGCCTGGAGCGGCGGCGATCCGGCCGTGAGATACCACAGCCGGGGCGGGCCGGACGCATCGGCGCTGATCTGGCGTTTCTTCCAGGCGCAGCGCCGTGGCGCGCCGGCGGCCCTGTAGCCGCGAGCGGCGCAAACGGCTATTGTTCGCGGATCGGGAATGGCGATGCTCAGGCCGGGCGCGGGCCAGGTCGGCGCGGGCGGCGGCAAGATCACGGCATTCCCGAGGCCCCGCCGCCGCCGTCGCGGCGGGCGGTCGCAAGCATACTGTTGGAACGTCCCGTCATGTCCCTGTCCCTCTACCAGGCTTCGGTGCCTGTCTTCGTCCGCGGCCTGAATGTGCTGGCCGCGCTGCTGGAAAAGGCCGAATCGCACGCCCGCGAAACCGGCATCGATCCCGCCGAACTCGTCAACGCCCGGCTGGCGCCGGACATGTACCCCTTGTCGGGCCAGATCCAGCGCGCCAGCGACGCGTCCAAGTTCGCCGCGCAGCGTCTGTCGCGGATCGAGGCGCCGAAGTTTCCCGACGAGGAAACCACGCTGGCGCAACTGCGCCAGCGCGTGGCCGACACCATCGCCTATCTGCAGGGCCTGGCGCCGCAGGCCTTCGACGGCGCTGAAAGCCGCAAGGTCACGCTGTCGTTCGGCGACTTCAAGCCCGAGTTCCAGGGCGACGCCTATCTGCTGAGCTTCGCGCTGCCGAACTTCTATTTCCACGTCGCCACCGCCTACGGCATCCTGCGCAACCAGGGCGTGAAGATCGGCAAGCTGGATTTCCTCGGGCCGTATCCGGGGACGAGCGCGGCCTGACCTCGTACCGGGGTGTACGCGGGGCCGCGCTCGCGGGCGCGGCACCCTGTCGCGGCGGCCGGCGGGCCACGGCGGCCCGCCAGCGCGACCGCTATTTCGGGGCGCCGCAGCCGCCCATCTTTTCCATGTTCTGGCGGATTTCCTCCGGCGTCAGGTCGAGCTTGTGCGTGGCCATGGACCAGCGGTGGCCGAACGGATCCACCAGCTGACCGTAGCGGTCGCCCCAGAACATGTCGGCCACTGGCATGGTGACCTGGGCGCCGGCGTCCACGGCCTGCTTCATGGCCGCGTCCACATCCTTGACATACAGGTGCAGGTAGACCGGCGAACCCTTGAGCGCCTTGGGACCCAGGCTGCCCCATTGCGGGAAGTCGTCGCACAGCATGACGGTGGAATCGCCGATGCGCAGCATGGCGTGCATCAGCTTGCCGTCGGCGCCGGGCAGGCGCGCCAGCTCCTCGGCGTTGAAGGCCTTCTTGTAGAAGGCGATGGCGTCGGACGCGCCTTCGCAGACCAGGTGCGGGGTCAGCGTGTGCATGCCGGGGGGAATCGCGTGGGTGGCGGGGGTGGACATGGGGTTGCTCCAAGGACAAGGGCGCCGGCCGGGATCTCCGGACGGACAGGGTGTTTGGTTGGGAAGGCCGGTGACGCAGGCTCCGTTCGGGCGGGCGGGTGTCGTTCAGCTTCCGATCATGGACGTGAAGCCGCCCCAGCACATGCGCTTGGGATCGAAGATGCCCTCGCATTCCATGTTGGCCAGACGCGGGTCGCTCATGGCCAGCGCGTTGATGCGGTCGCGCTCGGCCTTGCTGGCGAACAGGATCCAGGCGAACACCACGGTTTCGTCGGGACCCGCGCCGGCGGCCTTGGTGAAGGAGGCGAAGGCTTCGTTGTCCAGTTCGTCGCCGCGGCTTTCGCGGTAGTCCAGCGCGCCGTGTTCCAGCCATACGGTGCGCGCCAGCCCGGCCATTTTCTTGTACGCCGGCAGCTCGGCCGTTGCTACGCTCAGCAGGTAACCGTCTATGTACTTTTCCATCGATGACTCCATTGCAGGGTGTTGTTCTACGCGGTGCGACGCCCGCGCGCCGCTGGTTCCGCCGTCCGGACATCGAGCCGGTGAGAGACACTTTATCGGGATCCGCGCGCGCTTCCGATAGGCGATTGCGACAATCTTGCGGGTGGATTGCGACAGGCTTCCGGCGTATTCTTGACCGGGTAAAAACGGGCGCGCCGGATGCCATGCCACACGCGGCGGACGCCGCGCGCCGCCAGAAAACAGGACGATTCCGCCATGAAAAACGTCGCTTTCCTGCTGCCCACGGGCGCGAACATCGCTTCCCTGGAAACCGCCAGGCAGGGCTTCCTGGTGGCCAACGAATACCTGGCGGCGCAAGGGCGTCCGCCCGGATTCAGCGTGCGCACGCTGGCCGCCACGCGCGAGGTCCGGCTCGATGACGGCCGCATCACGGTCCAGGCCGACGCCGTGCTGGACGAGGCTGGCGCCGTCGACATCTGCATCGCGCCGCCCCTGCTGGGCTCGGTGTCGGACGTGGTGCTGAACAACCGCGCGCTGATCGAATGGCTGGCGCGCCACCACCGGGGCGGCGGCGAGGTCGCCAGCCTGTGCATGGGCGCGGCGCTGCTGGCGGCGGGCGGCCTGCTCGACGGGCAGGAGGCGGTGGTGCACTGGGCCGCGCAAGGCATGTACGCGCAGCTGTTTCCCGAGGTGCAGTGGGTCAGCGACCGCGTGGTCATGGCCGGCGAAGGCATCTACACCAGCGGCGGGGCTTTTTCGGCCGCGCACCTGGTGCTGCACCTGATCGAGCGCTATGCCGACCGCGATACCGCCATCTGGTGCGCCAAGTATTTCCAGCTGGATTGGAGCCGGCAGAGCCAGCTGCCCTTCGCCGTGTTCATGGGGCAGAAGGCGCATGCCGACCAGGCGGTGCGCGCGGTGCAGGAATACATCGAGGGCCGCTATACCGAGAAGATCACGGTCGAGGCGCTGGCCGACCGCCACGCGATGGGACGGCGCACGCTGGAGCGGCGCTTCCGCCAGGCCACCGGCAACAGCATCGTCGAATACGTGCAGCGGGTGCGCGTCGAGGCGGCCAAGAAGCGGCTGGAAAACTCGCGCAAGAGCGTGTCCGAAGTCATGTACGAGGTCGGCTACAACGACACCAAGGCGTTCCGCGACATCTTCAGCAAGTACTGCGGCATGTCGCCGGTGGGCTACCGCGAACGCTACCAGTAGCGCCGCCGCGCCGGCGGCGGCCGGCCTACACAAGGCATACATAATCCGCACAGTTCTTCACACTGCGGCAAACCGGGCTTTCTACAATTTCCGCGCTTCCCGCGGGTTGCGCGCGTCCGCAAGCAGGCGGATCGCGCGGGCGGGAGCGCATCCGCGTCGAACTCTCGGAGAACCGCTTGGATTCCTTCCTCGTATCGGCCCATGGCCGGCCGGCGCCGGTGGCGCGCGTCGGCATGCGCGCGCGCCTGGCCGGCGCGTCGTTGTGCGCAGTCCTGGCCTGCGCCGGCGGCGGCGCGACGGCCGCGCCCGGCAAGGTGCTTGAATCGCAGCAGCGCTACGCGCCCACGGCCGCCCAGCTGGCGCTGGTGGAGCAGTATCGCGGCGCGCCGCTGGAGGACTTTTCCGAAGCGGTGTTCGATGCGGGCAAGACCGACATGCCGTACCGGCTGCTGGCGCCGGCCCGGCCGGTGGCCGGCGAGCGCTACCCGCTGGTGGTCTTCTTTCACAGCTCCGGCGGCATCGGCGACGACAATCTCAAGCCCATGACGGCCTTCACGCGCCTGTGGGCCGCGCCCGATGTGCGGCGCAGCTTTCCGGCCTATGTGGTGGTGCCGCAGACGCGCGACCGCAGCGCCAACTACATCAATGACACGCATGGCCTGCGCGTATCCCAGCCGGGGGCGCCGCTGGCCGACGTGCTGGCGCTGGTGGATGAGCTGATGCGCAGCCACCCGATCGACCCGGCCCGCGTCTACGCGCTGGGTTTTTCGATGGGCGCGTCCGCCGCGATGGACGCCGCCGTGGCCCGGCCCGGCCTGTTCGCCGCGATGGTGGCGCTGTCGGGCGTGCCGCCCGAGCGCAGCCTGGCGCGTTCCGTGGCGCATGTGCCGACCTGGCTCGTCCACGGTGACTACGACCAGGAGAATGCCTATGTCGGCACCCAGGTCTGGGCCGAGGAACTGGCCGCCGCCGGCGGGCGGCCCCGGTTCATCACCTATGTCGGCATGGACCATCGCGTGCCGCCGCAGCTGTTCACCGACGGCGCCTGGCGCCAGTGGCTGTTCGAGCAGCGCAAGCCGCGCTAGCGCGGCGCCCCGCAAGGGGGGGCGTGTCGGCGGGACGGCCCGCTAGGGCGACGTCGGACGCAGTTCCTCGTATGACACCATGACGTGTTCGCGGAAGGCGGGGCGCGCGCTCAGGTCGTCGTAGTAGCGGCGCAGCGCCGGCAGGTCGGGGCGCGCGATATCGATGTCGTAGTAGCGGTAGAGCACGTGGCCGAACTGGATGTCGGCCAGGGTCAGGGCATCGCCGGCCAGGCAGGCGTGGCCGCGCAGCTGTTGTTCGGCGATGGCCAGCTTCGCGTCCAGCGTCGCCAGCGCCTGCGCGATGGCGGCCTCGTCGCGTTGCGAGGCCGGGGTGCGAGCCACGCGCCAGAACACCGGGCCGGTGAAGTTCAGGGTGATGTTGATCTTGGCCCAGTCGGCCCATTTGTCGACCTGGGCGCGGGCGGCGGGGTCGGCGGGCCAGAAACTGTCGTCCGCATGGCGCGCCGCCAGGTAGCGCAGGATGGCGCCCGTCTCCCATATCGGTTCGCCGTCGCCGTCGCGCAGCACGGGCACGGTGCCGTTCGGATTCATGGCCAGGAACGCCGGCGTGTCGTTGCCGCCGTAGCGGTGGCCGATGTCCAGCCTTTCGTAGGGCAGGCCGAGTTCGCCCACGCACCACATCAGCGCCTGGACATTGGAAGAGGTCCGGCGGCCCCAGATTTTCAGCATTGCGTCGGTTCCTTGCGTGGCGTCCTGCGCTTGATCGCGCGCGGGGCGCGGCGCGCCCGGCCGTGGGACAATCCCGCATTCCCCTCGGCCTCGGTGATCCATGATTTCCATGTACAAGCCACTCTTGTCGTTGCAGGTCGGTTTTCCTTCTTCCACGCCTTGCGATGGCAAGGGGCCGGCCATGCCGCGGCCGGACGCCGTGTCTGTCGGCGGCGCGCCCGGCCGGGCGGCGCGGGCATGAGCGGCTACGCACCCATCCGCGACCAATTCCTCCGTTTCGGCGACCTGCGCCCGCAAGGCGCGGGCGAGTGGCGCGGCCCGTTTCCGCTGCCGCCGGCGCTGGCCGAGTTCTACGCCGAAGTCGGGCCGCTGGGCCGCACGGTCTATGAGCACGTCGGCCCGGTGGGCGTGACCATTCCCGGCACGGCCCTGGGTTTCGCGCCGCTGGCGAAGCTGTGGGTCCGGCAGGCCGGCTACCGCTGGGACGGCAACAGCGGCGAGCGGCTGGCGGACTGGCCCGAGGACTGGCTGGTCATCGCCGACCAGCACGCCGATCCGCTGATCCTGGAAATGTCCACCGGCCGCGTCCTGTACGCGCTGCATGGCGCGGGCAGCTGGGATGCGCAGTTGCTGGCGCCCGACCTGCGCACGCTGGCCGCCGCGCTGGCGGCCGTGGGCGGCGCCCATGAAGACGCCGGCGACGATCTGTGCGACGACGAGGGCGAGCTGCGGCCCAGGCACCGCGATGCCGCCGTCCGGGCCGCCGCCGCCGCGCTGGGCGGCGACGAGGCCGCCCGCGCCTTCTTCGACCGGCTGGAATGGTGAACCCGGCCGCCATCAGCTTGAGGCTATGGCGGCATCAGCAGTCCGAATGGCGCGGCCGCGCCGTCTCTCTAGAATAGCGATCCAGGCGCGCAGGACACGGCGAACGCAAGCCGGCGCGGCGCGCCACAGGGAGAGGGACTCATGGATGGCTGGTGGCTGGTCGCGCTGGGCGCGGCCGTGGCGGGATTCGTGCAGGGCTTGTCGGGCTTCGCGTTCGGCATGGTGTCGATGTCGTTCTGGGCCTGGGCGCTGGATCCGCGCCTGGCGGCCGCGCTGGCCGTGTTCGGCTCGCTGACCGGCCAGCTGCTGGCGGTGTTCTCGGTGCGGCGCGGTTTCGATTGGAAGATGCTGTGGCCCTTCGTGGCCGGCGGGCTGGCCGGCGTGCCGCTGGGCGTGCAGCTGCTGCCCATGCTGGACATGACCTGGTTCAAGGCGGTGCTGGGCGCCATCCTGGCGATCTGGTGTCCGACCATGCTGTTCGCCGCGCGCCTGCCGCGCATCAAGGGCAGCCGGGTCGGCGACGGCGCGGCCGGACTGGTGGGCGGCGTGATGGGCGGCATCGGCGGCTTCACCGGCGTGGTGCCCACGCTCTGGTGCACGCTGTGCGGCTTCGACAAGCACGCGCAGCGCGCCGTCATCCAGAACTTCAATCTGTCGATGCTGGCGGTGACCATGCTGACCTATCTGGGCACGGGCATGATCACGCGCGACATGCTGCCGATGTTCGCGGTGGTCGCGCCCGCCATGCTGGTGCCCACGCTGCTGGGCACGCGCCTGTACATGGGGATCTCGGAGCTGGCGTTCCGCCGCATCGTGCTGGGCCTGTTGACCTGCTCGGGCGTGACCCTGCTGATTTCCGCCGTGCCTCAGTTGCTGGCGCGCTAGCGCGGGGCCGTCGCGGCCCCGCGCGGCATCGCTAGTCGGCGGCCGACAGCAGCGCGACGATCTCGCGCAGCTCGGCCGCATCCTCCAGGCGGCGCAGGCGGCGGATCAGCGCCTCGGCCCGGTCCGGCGGCACGGGCGGTCGCGCCGAGGCGCAGCAGGCGCGGAACTTGGCGTCCTGCGCGGCTTCGTCCAGCGGCAGCGCCGGGCTGCCCGGAAACTCGGGCATGTCCAGCGTCAGGCAGCGGCCGTCCCGCAGATGCAGTTCCACGCGCTGCGGGCACATGGCGTTGGGATCGGGATTGCCGTCGTCCAGCACCTCGATGCGGGCGGCCAGTTCCAGCCGGCGCGGATCGGCCAGCGCGTCCGGATCGAAATCCGGGATGCCCACATGGCCGTACAGGATGGCCGTGGCCACGGCATAGCCCATGCACAGCCGGGCGGTGGCCGAGTCCATGCCGGGCCGGGCGGGCCGGCCGACCAGGCGCACGATCAGCGACGACGCATACACCTTCATGCCGGCGATGTCTTCGGGCCGCAGCGCGTGTTCGCGCATCAGCCGCAGCGCGGCGCCGATGCCGCTGTGCGTGGCGCGTCCGGTGGGATAGGGCTTGTGGCTCATGCGCGCGATCTGGAATACGCGGCCGACGTCGCCGGCGACTTCGTCCCAGCGCGCCTGGCCGGCGTCGTATAGCGCGAAGTAGCCGAACGGCCCGTCCAGGATGTCGCGCGGGCCGGGAAAGCCGGCGCGCGCCAGCTCGAAGGCCGTGACCGCGGCGCGCGCGTTCAGGCCGACCTGCAGGCCGACGGCGGGCGAGCCCTCGATGTGCGCCTGCATGGTGCCGGACAGGTGGCTGTAGGCCAGGCCGAGCGCGTCGCGGGTGGCGGCCTCGTCCAGGCCGGCGAGCTTGCACAGCGTGGCGGTGGCGCCCAGCCCGCCGCACATGGCGGGGCGGAAGAAGCGCATCGGCGCGCGCTGCGCCAGCGCCACGTGGATGGCGAAGTCCAGCCCGGCGGCCACGGCGGTGATCAGGCGCCTGCCGTCGACGCCGCCCTCGCGCTCGGCATAGCCCAGCGCGGCGGGCGCGATGCAGGCGAAGGCATGGACCACGGCGCGGTCGTGGATCGCGTCGAATTCCTGGTTGAAGACCTGGTAGGCGTTGAGCATGACCGCGCTGGCCAGCGGCAGCCGTTCGCCGCTGGCCCAGACCGTGGCCTCGGCGCCCTGGCCCAGCGCGGCGGCGGCGCGCTTGAGCGCCGGCATGCGTGGGTGGCGCGAGCCCGACAGCCCGACGCCGATGGCGTCCAGCAGAAAGGTCCGGGCGGCGGCGACGGCTTCCGCCGGCAGGTCCTCGTAGCGCAGGCGCTGCAGGTGCGCGACCAGCGTGTCGATGGCGCTGGCGGCTGGCCGGGACGGCTCCGCGTCGCGCGCGGCGGTGGTTTGCGCGCCGTTCATGCCTGATCTCCCGGCGCGCCGCGCAGCGGCGGCGAGCACTGGCCGGCATACCACGCGTACAGCTCGGCGCCGGTGACGAAGCGGGTCATGGAATGGCGCTGGAGCCGGTCCAGCATGGCTTCGAAATCGGGGTAGCGATGCGGCACGCCCATCAGGTGCGGATGCAGTCCCAGCGTCAGCACGCGCGGCATGCCGGACGCGGCGGCCTCGCGCGCGTAGACGTTGAGCGTGTGTTCCAGCCGGCGGCCGAACTCGCCGGTGGCGTGCTTTTCCACGGCATGGATCACCGAATCGTTCAGCTCCAGCGCATAGGGCAGGGCCAGCAGCGGCCGGGGCGCGGCGCGCATCCAGTTGGGCAGGTCGTCCAGGCACCAGTCGAACACATAGTCCACGCCAGCCTGCGCCAGCAGGTCCGGCGTTTCGCTGGTTTCACGCAGGCCGGGCGAGAGCCAGCCGCGCGGGCGCGCGCCGCTGAAGCGCTCGATCCGGTCCAGCGCGGCGGCGATGGCCTCGGCCTGCCCGACGCCGCCGTCCTGCGACAGCGCGCGCTGGTGGATGCCGTGGCCGATGAATTCCCAGCCGGCCTGCAGCAGCGCGTCGGCGGCCGCCGGATAGGCGTCGATGACCGAGGCGTTCAGGCTGGCCGAGGCCGGCAGGCCTCGGCCCGAGATGGCGTCGATCATGCGGGGCAGGCCGCAGCGCAGGCCGTATTCGGCCCAGCTGAAATTGGGCACGTCGGGCACGTTGCCGATGCCGTGCGGCGGGGTGAGGATGGTGCGCGGCATGGGCTGGTCGAACGGCCAGTGTTCCACGTTGACGACCAGGTGGACCAGGATGGGGCGTCCGTCCAGGCCGGCCAGCGGCGGGCGCTGGCGCGGCATCAGGAAAGGAATGCGGGGATTGTTCATGATGTCTGTCGGCAAGTCCGGACGGCGTCAGAGGCCGGTGAATACGGGGTCGCGCCGCTCGGCGAAGGCGCGGCGGCCCTCGGCGTAGTCGGCGCTGTCGAAGCATTGGCGCACCAGCGCGGCGATGGCCTCCAGTTCGGCGGCGGACGGTTCGCGCGTGGATGCCAGTATCGCCGCTTTCGCCGCCCGCAAGGACAGAGGCGCGTTGGCGGCGATGCGTTGCAGGCGGGCCTGGGAGATCTGCTCGAAATCGTCCAGCGCGAAACGCTCGTGCAGCAGTCCGCCGGCCTGCGCCTGTTCGGCGTCCAGGGTGCGGGCGGTGTAGAACAGCTCGAAGGCCGCGGCCATGCCGGTCACCGCCACCACGCGGCGCATGTCGGCATAGCCATAGCCCAGGCCCAGGCGCGCGGCCGGCATGCGAAAGCGCGCGCTGGCGCTGGCATAGCGCAGGTCGCAGGCCAGCGCCAGGCCGATGCCGCCGCCCATGCAGGCGCCCTGGATCAGCGCCACCGTGGGCGCCGGAAAGCGCGCCAGCGCGTCCTGCGCCTCGGCCACGGCCTGGTTGTAGACGGCGGCGGCCTCGGCGCTGTCGCGGGCCTGGTCGAATTCGCTGATGTCGGCGCCCGACACGAAGGCCTGCGAGCCCGCGCCGGTCAGGGCCAGCACCCGCAGGTCCGGCGCTTCGCGCAGCCGCGCCAAGCTGGCCGCCAGTTGCCGCCACATGGCCAGCGTCATGGCGTTGCGGCGAGCCGGGTTGCTGATCGTCAGCGTGGCGATGCCGTCACGCAGCGTTTCCTGGATGTGGCCGGCGGGCTGGCCGCCGGCCGGCGAGGATGCGCCGCTCATACCACGCCCTCCGCGCGCAGGCGCGCGATGCCGGCGGCGTCGTAGCCCGCTTCGGCCAGCATCTCGTCGGTGTGCTCGCCCCAGCCCGGCGCGGGCCGGGCGATGGCGGCGGGCGTGCGCGTCAGCGTGACGGGCTGCGAGATCAGGCGGTAGGCCTGGCCAGCGTCGCCGGTCACGGACTGCGCCACGCCCAGGTGCCGAACCTGCTCGTCCTCGAATACCTGGGGAATGGTGTAGACCGGGCCGGCCGGCACGCCGGCGCGGTTCAGCAGCTCGACCCAGTGGGCCACGCTGGCTTCCCGGAAGCGTCGCGCCAGCGCCTCGTTGAGCGGGGCGCGGTTGGCCACGCGCAGCTTCTCGGTGGCGTAGCGCGGGTCTTGCAGCCACTGCGGCGCGTCCAGGCAGTCGCACAGGCGCTTCCAGTTGCCCTCGCCGGAGGCGCCCAGGTTGAAGGCGCCGTCGCTGGCCTCGAACAGGCCCATGGGGCTGCTGGTGGGATGGTCGTTGCCGGCCTGTGCGGGCGTATCGCCTTCGTTCAGGTAGCGCGCGGCCTGGAAGTCCATCAGCGCGATCTGGGTATGCAGCAGCGAGCTGTGCACCCACTGGCCCTCGCCCGAGCGCTCGCGCTCCAGCAAGGCCAGCAGGATGCCGACCGCCGCGTAGATGCCGGTGCCGCAGTCGGCCACGGCCAGGCCCGCGCGCAGCGGCCCGCCGCCGGGATGGCCGGTGACCGACATCAGCCCGCCCATGCCCTGGATGATCTGGTCGAAGCCGGGCCGGCCCGCATAGGGGCCGTCCTGGCCGAAGCCGGAGATGCTGGCCAGGATGATGCGCGGGTTGATGGCGCGCAGGTCCTCATAGGCCAGGCCCAGCCGCGCCTTGACGTCCGGGCGCCAGTTCTCGACCACCACGTCGGCGGTGGCGACCAGGCTGCGCAGCACGGCCAGGCCTTCAGGCTTCTTCAGGTTCAGCGTCAGCGAGCGCTTGTTGCGGTTCAGGTTCTGGAAGTCGCCGCCGTGGCGGTCGGCGGCGAACATGGCTTCGTTGGGATCGACGCCGGCGGGCGGTTCGATGCGGATGACGTCGGCGCCGAAGTCCGCCAGGATGCGCACGCAGGTCGGGCCGGCGCGCACGCGCGACAGGTCGAGGACGCGAAGGCGCGACAGGGCGGGAGAGGCGGTGATCTTGGACATGGTGGTTCCCATGGGTCAGCGTTGCAAAAACGTGGAGTGGGGCAGGGCGAACTGGCGGGCGAAGGCCAGCATCCGCGCCTCGCTGCCCGGCGCGCCGATCAGCTGCGCGCTGACGGGGCGGCCGCGGCCGTCCAGGCCCACCGGCAGCACCAGCGCCGGCAGGCCCAGGAAATTGACGTAGGCGTGATGGCGATGCAAAGCGGCCAGCGCGCGCGGGTCGAAGGCGGGGCTGGAGGTCGTGACCGCGTCGCGGTCCGGCACGCCTTGCGGGAAGCAGGGCGCCAGCAACAGGTCGGCGTCGCCCAGGCTGCCGGCCAGGAAGGCCGCGCGCAGCGGCGCCGCCTGCGCCAGCGCGTGGCGATACCAGACGGCCGGCATGGCCCAGCCCGGCAGCGCGATGGCGCGGGTCGACGGGGCCAGCGTGTCCAGGCCGCCGCGCACGGCCGCCGCCAGCGCCAGCGCTGCCTCGGCGTGCAGCACGATCTGCGCCAGCCGGTTCAGGCGGTCCAGGTCGGGCAGCGCGGCCGGCCTCAGCCCGACGGCGCCGCGCAGGCGCTGCTCGAAGCCGGTCAGCGCGGCGGCGACCGTGGGATCCTCCCCATCCGCATGCAGCGCATTGGCGATGCGCCAGTCGCGCGGGCGCGCCAGCTCGCGCTCCAGCGCGTCCAGCCGCAAGGGCAGCTCGGGATCTTCGTCGCCGGCGGGCAGGGCGGCGGCGAAGACGCTGGCGGCGTCCAGCGCGTCGCGGGCGATCACGCCCACCGTGTCCAGCGTCGGCGCGAGCGGGGCCACGCCTTGCGCGGACAAGCGTCCCGGCGTGGGCTTCAGGCCGATCAGGCCGCAGGTCGCGGCCGGCATGCGGACCGAGCCGGCGGTGTCCGTGCCCAGCGAGGCCGGGCACAGGCCGGCCGCCACCGCGACCGCCGAGCCGCTGGAAGAACCGCCGACCGCCGCCGCGCTGTCCAGCGGGTTCATCAGGGCTGGCGCGTGCGGGTTCTCCGCCGTGGCGCCGCAGGCATGTTCGGCCATCGCCAGCGCGCCCAGGTTCAGCGCGCCATGCCCGGCCAGCCGCCGCAGCACCGCCGCGGCGGGACGGGGCGCGCCCGTCGCTCGCGGGCCGCCCAGGCGGGGCGCGTGCAGGCCGGTGTCGAAGGCGTCCTTGTGCGCCAGCGGCACGCCGGCCAGCAGCCCGTCTGCGTCGGCGGGGGCCGACGCGGGGGCGAACAGCTGGACCACGCAGCCCAGCGGCGCGGCGCGGCGCGTGAAGCCGGCGGCCAGGGCGGCAACGTGGGCGTCGCGCAGCGGCGGCGCGGCGCGTCGATAGGCCGCGCGCGCGCCGGCCACGGAGAGGAAGGCAGAGGCGTCAATCATGGCCGTCCTCGCGCGGCGCGATCTCGGCGGCCACGGCCGACAGGCGCATCAGTGTGCGGGCGACGGCCCGTTGCGCATCCGGCGGCACGGCCAGTCCGTGGCTCAGGAAGGCCAGCTCGACCCAGGACTGCCAGTCTTCCTTGCGTTTCTCGTCCATGACGGGTGTCTCCTGCTACGCTTAGGTCTTAAAATAAGATTCCAGTGTCATAAATATATTTATAGAAGTCAAGAAAATAATATGACGAACCGTGCACGCCTGAACCTTTCGATTCCGGGAGCGCCGCGATGAAGGCCGCCGAACGCATACGCCTGTCCATCGAGGAATCCATCCGCGACGGCAGCCTGCTGCCGGGCGACGCCGTGGACGAGCAGCAGCTGATGCAGACCTACGAGGTGTCGCGCACGCCGGTGCGCGAGGCCTTGCTGCAATTGCAGGCGCAAGGGCTGCTCAACAGCCTGCCGCGCGGCGGCATGGTGGTGGCCAAGATGGACGTGGCGCAGCTGCTGGCGATGTGGGAACTGCTGGCCGAGCTGGAGGGCATCGGCGCGCGGCTGGCCTGCGAACGCATGACGCCGGCCGAGCGCGAGGAACTGGCCGCCATCCACGAACGCGCCGGCGCGGTGGCGCGGCGCGAGGACACGGAAGCCTGGCAGGACCACAACCGGCGCTTCCACGACGCGCTCTACCAGGGCGCGCGCAATCCCTATCTGCGCCAGGAGATCCTGCGCATGCGCTCGCGCACCGGCGCCTACCGCCGCCACGCCTATTCGGCCTTCGGCCACCTGGCTTCTTCGTGGGCGCAGCACGGCGAACTGGTCGCCGCGATCCAGGCCCAGGACGCGGCCCGCGCCGCCACGCTGATGACGCGGCACATGAGTCCCGGGCAGGGCTCGATCAGCTTCGCGTCCTTCATCGCGGCGCTGCCCAAGGATCTGCTGGCCTGACGCCGAAGGGCCGAGGGAACGGACCGGCGGCGGATTCGGCCCGCCGCGGGTCCGACTGCGGGTAAGTCCCGATTACTGCATTTTTTCGATGCTTCAAAATATATTTATAAGAAATTTAAAAATCTTGATGCGTCGCCCTGCCTGGTTGTAACGGGTTGGGCCCCAACCCAGTCCGGTACACCAAGGAACTAGTCATGGATGCCGTATCCCCGCAGCCCGCCGCACAGCCGGCCCCGCAGCACTCCCGAGGCGATGCCTCAGCCGTCGATTCCGCCCGCATGCACAGCAAGGTCGCGTGGCGGCTGATTCCTTTCCTCATCTTCCTGTTCCTGCTCGCCTGGATCGACCGCGTCAACGTCGGCTTCGCCAAGCTGCAGATGCTGCAGGACCTGCGCTTCAGCGAGGCCGTGTACGGCCTGGGCGCGGGCATCTTCTTCATCGGCTATTTCCTGTTCGAGGTGCCGAGCAATCTGCTGCTGCAGCGCATCGGCGCGCGCAAGACCCTGGCGCGCATCACCATCCTGTGGGGGCTGACGTCGATGGCCATGGCCTTCGTCACGACGCCGTTCTCGTTCTATCTGCTGCGCTTCCTGCTGGGCGTGTTCGAGGCCGGCTTCTTTCCCGGCGTCATGCTGTACCTGACGTACTGGATCCCCGCCGGCCGGCGCGGCCGCATCAACGGCTGGTTCATGACGTCCTTCGGCATCGCCGGCGTGGTCGGCGGCCCGATCGCGGGCCTCATCATGAGCGGTATGGACGGCGTGGCGCCGTTGCGCAACTGGCAATGGCTGTTCGTGCTGGAGGGCATACCCTCGGTGATCGCCGGCATCGTGGTGCTGGGCTACCTGCCGGACCGGCCGCGCCTGGCGCGCTGGCTGTCGGCCGCCGAGCAGACGGCGCTGGAAGCCGAGCTGGAGGCCGAGCAGCGCCACGGCGGCAAGCACGCCAGCTTCGCCCAGGCCCTGCGCCAGCCGGCGCTGTGGCTGTGCACGGCCGCCTACTTCTGCATCGTCGGCGGCAACGCCACGCTGGCGTTCTGGATGCCGTCGCTGGTGCGCGAGCTGGGCGTGCGCGGCGCGCTGGACATCGGCCTGCTGTCGGCGATCCCCTTCACGCTGGGCACCGTGGCGATGGTGCTCAACGGCGCGCACTCCGACAAGACCGGCGAGCGGCGCCTGCATTGCGCCGGCGCCACGCTGGTCGGCGCGGCGGGGCTCGCGCTGACCGCCGCCTACATCGGCAACCCGGTGCTGGCGATGGCCGCGCTGAGCGTGTCCGCCATCGGCGTGCTGGGCGCGTTTCCCGTGTTCTGGGCGATTCCGGCGGGCTTCTTGACCGGCACGGCCGCCGCCGGCGGCATCGCCTTCATCAACTCGGTCGGCAACCTGGCGGGCTTCGCCACGCCCTTCATGATGGGCTGGATGAAGGAATGGACCGGCGGCGTGGCCGCCGGCCTGTACGTGGTGGCCGCCATGCAGCTGACCTCGACCGCGATCGTCGCGCTGGCGATGCGCCGACTGGCGCGCTAGCGCAAGGCGACAGGCGGCGAGCTGCGGGCGGCCAAGCGCTGGCGGCGAGCGGCGGTCCGCCGGTTGCGGCCAGCCTGCGTCGTCTCAGCGAGGCCGCAGCCGTTCGCCGACGCTGGCCGCCAGCAGCTGCGCGGTGGCCGCCGACAAGGTCCAGCCCAGGTGGCCGTGGCCGGTGTTGTAGAACACGCCCGGCCGCCTGCCCGGACCCACGCGCGGCATCATGTCCGGCGTCATCGGGCGCAGCCCGCACCAGGGCACCACGCGCGCCGTCCTGACGCCGGGGAAGTGGCGGCGGGTCCAGTCCACCAGCGGCTGCACGCGTTCGGCGCGGATGTCCAGGTTGTAGCCGTTGAACTCGGCGGTGCCGGCCACGCGGAAGCGGTCGCCCAGCCGGCTGGTGACGATCTTGGCGGCCTCGTCGAGCAGGCTGACGCGCGGCGCGGCCTCGCGGCTGGGGGCATCGTCCAGGTGCACGCTGATCGAATAGCCCTTGACCGGATAGATGTTGACCGTGTCGCCCAGCTGCCGCGCGAAGCGTCGGCTGGCCGCGCCGGCGCAGACCACCACGGCGTCGGCCTGGTGCCGGTCGCCGCCGCCGCCGTCCGCGCCGGCCAGGTCCAGCGCGTAGCCCGCGCCGTCGGCCATGATCGCGGCGACGTCGGCGTCCTGCACGAAGCGCACGCCCAGCCGCTCGCAGGCCTGGGCCAGGCCGCGCGTGAACTTGTGGATGTCGCCGGTGGCGTCGGATGGCGTGTAGAAGCCGGCGTGGCAGGCCGTTTGCAGCGCCGGCTCGATGTCGCGCGCCTCCTCGGGCGTGACCGCGTAGCGTTCCAGGCCGCCTTCGCGCAGCAGCTCGTTGCCGCGTCGCGCGGCCTCGAAGCTGGCGGCGTCGTGGTAGATGTGCAGGATGCCGCGCCGCTCCAGGTCGAAGTCGATACCCTCGGCCTCGGCCATGTCGTACAGGTGCTGGCGCGCCTCGATCGCCAGCCGGGTGGTGGCGATGGTGTTGCGGCGGTGGTTGGGGATCTGGCGCATGAATTGCAGCAGCCAGGAATACTTGTGCCAGCTGAAGCGCGGATTGAGCAGCAGCGGCGCGTTGCTGCGGCCCAGCCAGCGCAGGCCCTTGAGCACGGTGGCGGCGCTGTTCCAGACCTCGGCGTTGCTGGCCGACAGCTGGCCGCCGTTGGCGTAGGAGGTTTCCATCGCCGGATAGCGCTGGCGGTCGTAGACGGAAACGTCGTAACCCTGCTTGCGCAGGACGTAGGCGGACGTGACGCCGGTGATACCGGCGCCAATGATGGCGATGCGGGGCATGATTGCTCCAGATGGCGTGGCGACGGCCGGACGGCCGCTGCACCCCATCTGTCCCGGTACCTGAGAGCTTTGCCCGGCGCGTGCCGGGGTTCCCCTTCGGTGGGCGCGCAAGGCGCCTCTCTCCAGATCGTCTACACCGCGCAGTCCTGTCTGCCTGAGAGTTTCCGGGGCGGTTGCTCCGTCGGCGCCCGCCGCGCGGCCGGGCCGGGGCGAGTCTCTTCTGCGGGGTGTTTGCTACGACCGTGGCAGGATAGCCAAATATTCCGTGTCCTGGAATTCAGGGTTAGTACCAGTATGGGCGCGGCGGCGCTACCATCCTGGGTTCGCGCGGGGCGCGCGCCGGCATGCCGGTCGTCGCCGCCCGGCGGCAATGCCGCCGCCTGGCCCCGCTCGTCTTGTTCGCGCTGTTTTCCGGGAGTTCTCCATGCGCCTGTCCGCCTTGTTCCGCCGCTGCCTGCTGGCCGTCACCCTTGCCGCATCGCTGCCCGCGTCGGCGCTGTCCCCCATCTACGACGCCGACGCCCGCGTGCGCGCGGCCGTGCTGACGGTGATGAAGCAGCATGAAATCGCCGGCATGGCGGTGGCCGTGACCCGGCAGGGCGAGCAGCATTTCTACAGCTTCGGCCTGGCTTCCTGGGAGACGCGCGCGCCGGTCACCAACGACACGCTGTTCGAAGTGGGCTCGATCAGCAAGACCTATTCGGCCACGCTGGCCGCCTACGCCCAGGCGCTGGGCCGGCTGTCGCTGGCGGATCCGGTCGAGCGCCACGTGCCCGAGCTGGCGGGCAGCGCCTTTGGCAAGGTTTCGCTGCTGGGCCTGGCCACGCACACGGCGGGCGGCTTCCCGCTGCAGGTGCCCGACACGGTGCGCGACCGCGCCCAGCTCATGGCCTATCTGCAGGCCTGGCAGCCCAGCTACGCGGAAGGCACGCGCCGCACCTACGCCAATCCCAGCATCGGCATGCTGGGCGTGGCGACCGCCAATGCCATGGGCCAGGCCTATGTGCCGCTGATGCAGGGCACGCTGTTGCCCAAGCTGGGCCTGCCCAGCACCTATCTGCAGGTGCCGGCCGACCAGATGGCGCGCTACGCGCAGGGCTACGACAAGCGCAACCAGCCGGTGCGGGTGAGTCCCGGCGTGCTGGCCGACGAGGCCTACGGCGTCAAGACCAGCGCCCGCGACCTGCTGCGCTTCGTGGAGCTGAACCTGGGCGGCACCAGCGGCGACGCCAAGCTGGATCAGGCCATCGCCGACACGCACCGGGGCTATTTTGAACTGGGCGGCATGACGCAGGACCTGGTGTGGGAGCAGTACCGCTATCCGGCGCCGCTGGACACCGTGCTGGAAGGCAATGCCAACACGGTTGCCCTCGAGACGCACGACGTGCGCGCGCTGCGTCCGCCGCTGGCGCCGCGCGCCGACGCCTGGATCAACAAGACCGGCGCCACCAATGGCTTCGGCGCCTACGTCGCCTTCGTGCCGGGACGCCGGATCGGCATCGTGATCCTGGCCAACCGCAACTATCCCAACGCCGATCGCGTGCGCCTGGCCTATGAGGTGCTGGACGCGCTGGAGACGGGAGGCCGTTGAGCGGGCGCGCCGGGGAGTCACAGCGGCGGGCGTTGCCCTGGCGGGTCTGCCGGGCGGTCTCCGTTCAGGCGGCCGGCGCCGCGCCGGCCCCCGCCAGCGCCGAGCCGCAGCGCGGCAGCAGGCCCAGCAGCGCCAGCCGGTCGCGCAGCTGCTCCAGCCGCTGCATCCGATACGCGTCCACGTCCATGCCGGCGTAGTCGTAGAAGCCCTGGCCGTCGCGCAAGCCGTTGCGGCCCTGTTCCATGTTGCGCGCGATCACGTCCGGCGCCGCGAAGCGCGGGTCCAGCGCGCCGGCCAGGTAGCGCGAGGCGTAGTAGAGGATGTCGCCGCCGCCCCAGTCGATGAATTCCAGCAGGCCCAGCACCGAGAAGCGCAGGCCGAAGCCCAGGCGCACGGCGGTGTCGATGTCCTCGGCGCTGGCCACGCCTTCCTCGACCATGCGGGCCGCCTCGTTCATGGCCAGCGCCTGGATGCGCGGCACGATGTAGCCGGCGGACGGCGCGCACATCACCGGCGTCTTGCCCGCCATGCGCAGCAGTTCCAGCAGCCGGTCGACGGCGGCGTCGCGGGTGGCGGGGCCGCGACTGACTTCCACCAGCGGGATCAGGCTGGCCGGGTTGAGCCAGTGCGCGTTCAGGAAGCGTTCCGGATGCGCCGTCAGCGCCGCCAGTTCGGTGACCAGGAAGGTGGACGTGGTCGATGCCACCACGGCGTCGGCCGGGCAGGCCTCGTCCAGCCAGCGCAGCGCGTCACGCTTGGCGTCCAGGCGTTCGGGCACGGCCTCGAACACCGCGCGCGCCGCGCGCAGGTCGGCGGTCGCGTCGTCCCTCGCGCGCAACCGCAGCCGGGCCAGCGCGGCGTCGGCCTGGTCCTCGCTCAGCACGCCCAGCCGCGCGAGCATGCCCAGTTCGGCGCGCACGGCCGCGCGCGCCGCATCGTGGACGCGCGCCTGTTCATCGGCTGCGCGGGGCTTGAGGTCGATCAGCGACACCTCCAGGCCGGCGATCAGGTAGGACGCGGCGATGCCCTGTCCCATGCGGCCGGCGCCGATCACGCACAAGGGGGCGGCCATCTCAATAGCCCTCCTGCAGCAGCGCGCGCATGTCGGCGCGCGACAGAGTGGACAGGCCCAGGTTCTCCAGCGTGCGGCCCTCGGCGTACAGGTCACGTCCGGTCAGCGCCGAGGCCAGGGCCAGCAGGCCTTGCGCCACCGGCATGGGCACGCCGGCCCAGCGGCCCGTCGACACCAGGAAGGACAGGCCCAGCCGCGTGTCCTCCAGCATGTAGCGGTGGCGGTGCAGGTCGATGGTCTCGCGCCAGTCGCCGCTGTCGGTCAGGCGGCCATGGGCGCCGCGCCCGTACATCCATTCATCGCCTTCCTGGGCGTAGTGGTCGGCCAGCGGGAAATGCGGCGCGCCATAGCCCAGCGCCTCGCGCAGCGCGACGCGCTCGGCATCCAGCGCATCGGTCACGGCGCGGATGGCCGGCTGGGTGCCTTCGTTGTGGATGTCCCAGCGCTCGAAATGCTGCAAGGGGCCGGCGTTCATCAGGATGAGCGGCGGGTGGATGATGGGGCCGGCATTCATCAGCGCGCCGGACAGGCCGTCGCCGGCCGGCTCCACGCTGGGATAGGCCTGGGCCAGCCGCCGCAGCGCGGCATCGGCCAGCCGAAGGGGGAAGACGCCGGTGGGCAGGCGCGTGGCATAGCCGCTGATGACCACGCGCTGGCCGTGCTTGCGCGCCAGGTAGGGCAGGGTGCCGGTCTCGGCATAGGCGACCTGCGCGCGGTTGCCGGCCTGGCGCTGGGCGTGCGCGAACAGGTGGCAGCCGAAGGTGCCGGGCGGCAGGAACACCACCTGCCCGTCCTCCAGCAGCGGCGCGAGCCGGGGCGCCAGATCGTCGTGCGTGGTGGCGGGCAGCGGGATGACGATCAGTTCGGCGCCCTGGACCGCGTCGCGCAGTTCGCGCGCCAGCCGCAGCTGGCCGGGGCCGTCGCCGACGGCGATGCGGCGGGCGCCGCGATAGTCGGTGACCTCCAGCCCGCCGGCCTTGGCCAGCGCGGCGCCGGCCTCGGCGTCGCGCCGCCACCAGCGCACCTCGTGGCCTTTTTCGTGCAGGTCCGCGGCGGCCGCGTAGCAGCCGTGTCCGCCTCCGATGACAGTGACGCGCATGATCGTGCTCCTTGATGACGATGCGACGATCCTAGCGGCGCGGACGGCGGACGGTCTGCGCCGAACGCGCAAGCGCCGTTCCATTCCGGCAAGGGATTCGGGCCGACCTGGCGGTGTGCTACAAACCACGGCGGGCGCATGCTCCAATTTTCGACATCGCTTTCCAACAGGCCGTCAGAATCATGAAAATCCTTGCCGCAGCGCTATTGAGCCTTTCGTTCCTGGCGGCTTCCGCCGTTGCGGGAGCCGATGCCAGCGCCGATGTCAGTCCCGACACCAATCTGGACGAGGCCGAACTCGTGGCGACGCTGGAGGGCGGACATTGGCGTTCCGGCGATGCGAAGGGCACCTACCGGGTGATCCTGGAGAACGTGGGTTTCGAGCATGTCAGCTGCCGCGTCTGGATCGAGTGGCTGGCCGATGCCAAGTCCGGCGGCGCCAAGTCCGGCCAGCCGCCGCGCGTCGTGGCCCGGGTGCCGTACGCCGAGATCTCCGACAGCTTCTGGTCCTGCGGACCGAAGCGCAACGGCCTGTCGGGCGCCACGCTGACCATACCGGCCAAGCATGCCTATTCGGGCGAAGCCCGCAAGTTCCAGGCGGTGCTGGGCGCGCCGGGCGAATACCGCCATCGCGGCGCCGGCGGCTGAGCCGACGCGTGGGCGCCGGCCCGTGCCGGCGCTAGCGGCTGCGCAGGGTGTCCGACGGCCGGCAGCCGTAGCGCTTGCGGTAGTGGCTGGCGAAGTGGCCGAAGCTGGTCACGCCGTGGCGCAGCAGGATATCGGTGACGTTGTCGCCCGGTCCGGCCTGTTCCAGCGCCGCGTGCACGCGGGCCAGCCGCTGGCCGCGGATGTAGTCGATGGGGCTCTGGCCCAGGAAGCGCGCGAAGCCGTTCTGCAAGGTGCGGGTGGACACGCCGGAGAGCGCGGCCAGCTCCGCCAGGGTGACGGGCTCGTCCAGATGGCTTTCGATGTAGTCGCGCGCGCGCCTGACGTGCAGCGGCAGCGGTTGCCGGCGGTCGGCGCGCAGCGCGTCGCTGTAGTTGTGCGGCAGCTGCATCAGCAGCAATGACATCAGGTAGTCCGGGAAGCCCGCCGCCAGCGCCGGCGCCAGCTGGTCGATGTCCGGGTCCTGGTGCAGCCGGCACAGATAGTCCAGCGTCTGGCGCACCGCCGCCATGCCCGACGAACCCTCGGCCACGTCCACGTCGAACACCAGCGGAGCCCTGAGCGGGCGCTCCAGCAGCTGTTGCAGGCGGCGCTCCAGCGCCGGCCGCTCCACCCGCAGGATCAGGCTGCGGCAGTCGCTGCCGACGCGGATCAGGCTGCGCTCGGAGGGCGAGGAGACGGTCAGGCTGCCGGCGCGGATGGCGGCGCTGCGGCGACCCAGCTCGACCATGCCGCTGCCCGCCAGCGTGGCGCGCACCAGGTAATAGCTGGCGATATCGCCGGCGTCGATCTCGACCTCGGCCCCATAGCGCAGGTCGAACAGCGCCGCGCTGCCGAAATACACGCCGTACAGGCGCGACTGCAAGGGATTTCCCTGGGGCACGCGCATATGGTGCGACCAAAGGTGATGGCTGACCTGGTCCCGGATCTCGGCCATGTTGGCCGAGTCGAGCAGGCAATGGCGTTGCAGCGGAATCGAGTCTTGGAACATGTTTTCCTGCGCCCCGGGAACAGTGCTTGCGCGCCCCGTATAGAGCCGCGCCCGGCAAAGGCCTACAACTGACGGACCAGGCCGCGCCCGCCGGGCCGGCCTGGGAACTCCAGGACGAGCGCCGCGCGGCGGCCGGACCTGGCGCACACAAGCAGGCGATGCGTGGCCGGCCGGAACAAGGCTGGCGCGACAGCGCCGCCACGCAAGGGAAGAGACATGACTGGCGATATCCCCGACAGCGCGCCCGCGCGCCGCTACGCCTACGAGTGGTACGTGGTCCTAGTCTGCATGCTAGCGTACATATTTTCCTTCGTCGACAGGCAGATCCTGGCGCTGATGATCGAGCCGATCAAGCGCGACCTGGGCCTGACCGATACGCAGTTCAGCCTGCTGCACGGGCTGGCGTTCTCGCTGTTCTACGCCTTCATGGGCATCCCCATCGCGCTGCTGGCCGACCGCTATTCGCGGCCGCGCATCATCGCCATCGGCGTGGCCTTCTGGAGCCTGGCGACCGCCGTCTGCGGCCTGTCGCGCAATTTCGCCCAGATGTTCCTGGCGCGCATTGGCGTGGGCGTGGGCGAGGCGGCGCTGTCGCCCGCCACCTACTCGATGCTGAGCGACATGTTCCCGCGCGACCGGCTGGGCCGGGCCGTGGGCGTGTACTCGATCGGCTCGTTCATCGGCGGCGGACTGGCCTTCCTGATCGGCGGCTACGTGATCAACCTGCTGAAAAGCGTGGACACCGTGGCGCTGCCGCTGCTGGGCGCGCTGCGGCCCTGGCAGGTGACGTTCTTCGTGGTGGGGCTGCCGGGCCTGCTGGTGGCGTTGCTGATCCTGCTGACGGTGCGCGATCCCGGCCGGCGCGGCCTGCGCCTGGGCGCCGACGGTCGCGCCAGCAAGCCCGCCATCGGCGACACCTTCCGCTTCCTGGCGCGGCACCGGCGCACCTTCTGTTGCCACTTCCTGGGGTTCTCGTTCTACGCGATGGCATTGTTCGCGCTGCTGGGCTGGACGCCGGCCTTCTACATGCGCAAGTTCGGCCTGTCGCCGACCGAGGCGGGCTACATGCTGGGCGTGGTGGTGCTGGCGGCCAACACCGCCGGCGTGTTCTGCGGCGGCTGGCTGATGGATGCGCTGGCGCGGCGCGGCCATGCCGACGCGCCGCTGCGGGCCGGCGTGATCGGCGCGGCCTGCATGGCGGTGCCGGCGGTGGCGTTCACGCAGGTCGATTCGCTGTGGCTGTCGGTGGGGCTGCTCCTGCCGGCCATGTTCTTCGCGTCCTTTCCCATGCCCACGTCGACGGCCGCGATGCAGATCCTGCCGCCCAACCAGCTGCGTGCGCAGGTCTCGGCGCTGTTCCTGCTGATCTCCAACCTGATCGGGCTGGGCCTGGGCACCACGGCGGTGGCCTTGCTGACCGACCGCTGGTTCCGCGATCCGGCGGCGGTGGGGCAGTCGCTGTCCGCGATGATCGGCGCGGCGGCGGTCGCCTGCGTGGTCCTGCTGGCGATGGGCTGCGGCAGCTACCGGCGCAGCCTGGCGGCCGAGGCGACGCCCGGCGCGGCCGAGACGTCCGATGGCGCGGCGCCGCTGACGGCGCGGCCGGCCTCGACCTCGTAGCGGCTACGGACTTTGGCGGCGGGGCGCGACAATTCGTCGCGGTTCGCGCGCCGCCATCGGCGCGCCGCCGCGCCCGCCAGCGGCGATAATCCGCGCATGACCTACCAACTCCTGAAAATGCTTCACGTCGCGGCCGTGGCCGCGTGGCTGTGCGGCTCGCTGTTCGTGTCGCTGTTCCTGCTGACGTCCCAGCCGCAGGAAGGCGAGGCGCCCAAGGAACGCAAGATGCTGGGCGCGCTGCGCCGCTGGACCCTGTTCGTGACCACGCCGGCCATGGCCCTGAGCTGGCTGGTCGGCCTGCACCTGGCCATGAGCTTCGGCTGGTTCGCGATGAACTGGATCTGGGTCAAGATCGGCATCGCGGCGGTGCTGTCGGCGCTGCTGGGCATCCAGAGCGCGGCGCTGGGCCGCATGGCGCGCGGCGCCGGCGGACGGCCGCCGGCGCTGGATCTGTACGCGCCGTTCACGGTGCTGGCGGCCGCGGCCATCGTCACGCTGGCGGTGGTCAAGCCGTTCTGAGCGGCGCGGCCCGGCCGCATCGTCGCGTGGCGCATCCAGGCTGCTTGCCGCAATCCGCAATGGGCCGGCATATGCGCCCGCGCCATATCGAAACACCCGTGTAATAAGGACTCAACCAAGTATTCGTTCGTCCGCGATAAGCGCGTCCCTAGAATCGTCTCACTCTCATAACTGCACAGACTTAGAGGCGATTCCATCATGACTACTCGTTTTTTCATCGCCGGACTGGCCCAGGACGAAACGCAGCCCATCGGGGAGCAGCAAGCGCACGCGGCGCGTTCGGCGCGCGGGCGATTTTTCAAGCGCTTGCTGGGCGCGATCCTGGCCTCGGCCGCCATGTTCCACGGCCCGGCCTTCTCGGCCGATCCCAAGCCCCTGAAGGTCGGCGTGCGCGGCGGCGTGGACGAGCAGATCTGGGAAGTGGTGGCGCAGGTTGCCAAGAAGAACGGCCTGGCCGTCGAGCCGGTGGTGATCACCGGCACCGCCAGTCCCAACGAGGCGCTGAACAACGGCGACCTGGAAGCCAACGCCTTCCAGCACATTCCCTTCCTGAAGGACCAGATCAAGCAGCGCGGCTACAAGCTGGTGCCGGTGGCCAATACGCTGATCTCGCCCATCGCCTTCTATTCGAAGAAGTACAAGTCGCTCAAGGACCTGCCGCCGGGCGCCAAGGTCGGCATTCCCAATGATCCCAGCAACCAGACGCGCGCCCTGGTGGTGCTGCGCGACCAGGGACTGATCACGCTCAAGGATGGCTTCGATCCGTTCACCGGCACGGCCACGCTGGCCGACGTGACCTCCAACCCCAGGAAACTGGAATTCGTCGAGAGCGCCTCGGTGGTGCTGGCGCGCTCGCTGCCGGACGTGGACACGGCGGCCATCGTCAACAGCTTCGCCTACCAGGCCGGCCTGATCGCCACGCGCGACGGCATCGCCGTGGAGAAGAAGGAAAACAATCCCTACGTCAACATCATCGTGGTGCGCGAGCAGGACAAGAACGCGCCCTGGGTGCCGGAGCTGGTCAAGGCCTACCATTCCGAGGAAGTGCGCCAGTTCATCCTGAGCAAGTACGAAGGTTCGGTCATTCCGGTGTTCTGACGCCGGCTGGCGCGATCCATCATGAAGCACTACGAACTTCCCGTGGCCGAGCCGCTGGCCGGCGCGGCCCCGGCCAGCGCGCCCGAGGCGGCGCGCGGCCGCGAGCACATCGTGTTCGACAACTTGCAGAAGCGCTACCAGGGGCCGCAAGGCCCGGTGGCGGCGCTGTCGGACGTGTCCTTTGCCATTGCGCGCGGCGAGATCTTCGGCATCATCGGCCGCAGCGGCGCGGGCAAGTCCACCTTGCTGCGCACCATCAACATGCTGGAGCGCCCAGACTCCGGCCGCGTGCTGATCGACGGCGCCGATGTCGGGCAGCTGGACGAGGACGGGCTGGTGGCGCTGCGGCGCCGCATCGGCATGATCTTCCAGCACTTCAACCTGCTGTCGGCCAAGACCGTGGCCGAGAACGTGGCGCTGCCGCTGCGCGTGGCCGGCGTCAAGCCCGCCGCCGCGCGCGTCCGGGTCGACGCGCTGCTGGACCTGGTGGGCCTGCGCGACAAGGCCGATGCCTATCCGGCCAAGCTGTCCGGCGGCCAGAAACAGCGGGTCGGCATCGCCCGCGCGCTGGTGCACGAGCCGCAGATCCTGCTGTGCGACGAAGCCACGTCGGCGCTGGATCCCGAAACCACCCAATCCATCCTGGCGCTGCTGCGCGACATCAACCGCAAGCTCGGCCTGACCGTGGTGCTGATCACGCACGACATGGCGGTGATCCGGGAAATCTGCCATCAGGTGCTGGTGCTGGACGGCGGCCGCAAGGTCGAGCAGGGCGAGGTCTGGCGCGTGTTCGGCGATCCCGGGGCCGAGGCCACGCGCGCATTGTTGCGGCCGCTGCAGCACGACCTGCCGGCCGACCTGGCCGCGCGCCTGTCGCCCGAGCCGCAAGGGCCCGGCGCCAGCGGCGTGCTGCGGCTGCGCTATACCGGCGCAGGCCGCGCGCAGGGCGTGCCCCTGGCGGCGCTGGCCGCGCTGGGACCGGGCGCCACGTTGCTGCATGGCGGGCTGGACCGGCTGGGCGGCCATGCGCAGGGCAGCCTGCTGGTGTCGGTGCCCGCGGGCATATTGCGGCAGGAAGCCGCGCGCGCCGCGCTGGCGGCGGATCAGATCGAGGTGCTGGGCTATGTCGCTGCCGATGCTTGATAAATACCTGCAGGCCTTCCTGCAGACGCTGGCGATGGTGGGCGTGTCGGCCGTGATCGCCATCGCGCTGGGCCTGTCGCTGGCGCTGGTGCTCACCGTGACGGCCTCGGGCGGGCTATATCCGAAGCCGCGCCTGAACCGCGCGCTGTCGATCACGGTGAATACGTTCCGCGCGATTCCCTTCATCATCCTGCTGATCGCCATGCTGCCCTTCACGCGGCTGCTGGTGGGCACCACGCTGGGCACCTGGGCGGCCATCGTGCCGCTGTCGGCCAACCTGGTGCCGTTCTTCGCGCGCATCGCGCAGGTCAGCCTGAACGACGTGGACCCTGGCCTGGTCGAGGCCGCGC
>NZ_JAGTJY010000210.1:0-9881 GCF_018195695.1 Achromobacter sp. Marseille-Q0513
TTCCTGGTGTCGGCCAATCCGCGCACCGAGCGCACCGTGATGGTGGCGCTGATCCTGGCCGGCCTGACGCTGGTGGTGCTGGCGCTGGGCCTGGTGCCCGCCGCGCTGGCCGCGCCGGTGGTGGGGCTGGCGGGCTTTTGCTCCGGCGTGGCGGCGCCGTCGCGCGACCTGCTGATCCGCCGCGTGACGCCCAAGGGCGCCACCGGCTCGGTCTATGGCCTGGTGTATTCGGGCATGGACGTGGGCTCGGCCCTGGGGCCGCTGGCCTTCGGCCTGCTGCTGGACGCCGGTCTGCGCCAGGGGCCGTGGGTGGGCGCGGGCGTGGCCTTCGCCGTCGCGGCGCTGCTGGCCCAGTGGATCGCGGTGCAGGCGCGCCGCGCCGATCCGGTGGCTGCCGCGCCCGCGCGGTCCTGAGGCGCGCCGTTCACGGCGATCCGTCTGGCGGATCGCCGTGGGCCCGAGCGCCGGCACAATGGCCGCGACGCTCCCGCCGGCCGTCCGGTCGACCCTTCTCTTGGTTCTGCGCCGCATCCGCCGCGCGCATCTGCTCATTCCCCCTTTCCCCTTTGCGTGCTTGCGCCTGGTCAACGCCAGGCGTGGCTGGCGCGCGGCTGGCTTGCAGGCTTGACCGGCCGCAAGCGGCGCCGTGGCCTTCATCGCTGTAATACCTCATAAGCAGAGAGGTTATTCAACGGGAGTAAGCAACATGAGTAAGCAAAGCGCATGGCTCGCCGCAGGACTGCTCGCGGGGCTGTGGGTCAGTCCGGCCACGGCGACGACCGCCACGCAGGAGCCGATACAGCCGATCGAGGCCGTGGTGATCAAGGATCCCGCCAAGGTGGAGCTGGGCAAGAAGCTGTTCTTCGATCCGCGCCTGTCCAAGTCCGGCGCCATTTCCTGTAATTCCTGCCACAACCTGGGCATGGGCGGCTCGGACAACATCAAGGGTTCCATCGGCCACAATTGGCAGCAGGGCGGCATCAATTCGCCCACGGTGCTGAACTCCAGCCTGAGCATCGCCCAATTCTGGGACGGTCGCGCCAAGGACCTGAGCGAGCAGGCCGGCGGCCCCATCGCCAACCCCATGGAGATGGCGTCCTCGCACGAGCTGGCGGTGCAGGTGCTCAATTCCATCCCCGGCTACAAGGCCGAGTTCAAGCAGGTGTTCGGCAAGGATGCCATCACCATCGAGGAAGTGACCGGCGCGCTGGCCGCGTTCGAGGAAACGCTGGTGACGCCGAACGCGCGCTTCGACAAATGGCTGCGCGGCGACAAGAAGGCGCTGACCGTGCAGGAACTGGCCGGCTACCAGCTATTCAAGAACAGCGGCTGCGTGGCCTGCCACAACGGCGCGGCGGTGGGCGGTAACTCGTTCCAGAAGATGGGCGTGGTCGAGCCGTACAAGACCGACAACAAGGCCGAGGGGCGCTCGGCGGTCACGGGCAAGGACGCCGACCGCTTCAACTTCAAGGTGCCCACGCTGCGCAATGTCGAGCTGACCTATCCCTACTTCCATGATGGCGAAGCCGCCACGCTGACGCAGGCGGTGGACGTGATGGGCCGGCTGCAGCTGGGCCGCACCTTCACGCAGGAAGAGAACGCGCAGATCGTGGCCTTCCTGAAGACGCTGACGGGCGACCAGCCGGTGTTCCAGTATCCGATCCTGCCGCCGTCGGCGGACGATACGCCGCGGCCGCAGCCGTTCACGAAGTAGGCCCTGGCCAGGCGCGCGCAGCCCTCGATGGGACTGCGCCGCCGCAAACCGCCGGCCGGATGCGCCGGCGGTTTGCCTTATTGGCGCACCGTGCGCACGTCGGGCGGCGGGGCCGCCTCGAAGTTGCTGCGCCACGGGTTGATGTCCAGCCCGCCACGGCGCGTATAGCGCGCATAGACCGTCAGCAGCTCGGGCCGGCAGGCCGCCATGATGTCGGTGTAGATGCGCTCCACGCAATGCTCGTGGAATTCCGCGTGCTGGCGGAACGAGATCACGTAGCGCAGCAGCGCTTCACGGTCTATCGGCGCGCCGCGATAGCGGATCTGCACGCTGGCCCAGTCGGGCTGGCCGGTGACCGGGCAGTTCGATTTCAGCAGCCGCGAGCACAGCGTTTCCTCGACAGCATCGCCGGGCCGCGTGCGCAGCAGCTCGGGCGCGGGCTCGTAGGTGTCGATCTCGATGTCCAGCTTGTCTATATAGATGCCGTCCAGCTCGCCCATGCGCAGTTCGCCGAAACGCTGCGGCAGGATGAAGTCCAGGCCCACCGGCGCGCCGGCGGCCGCGCTCAGGTCGCGCTCCAGCCGGCCGCGCAGCGCGGCGGAATTAACCAGCCGGGTCTGGTTGAAGGAGTTCAGGTAGAGCTTGAACGACTTGGACTCGATGATGTTGGGGCTGTCGGCCGGCACCGAGAACGTGGCCATGGCCACGCGCGGCTTGCCCTTGGCGTCCAGCCACGACAGTTCATAGGCGTTCCACAGGTCGACGCCGGCGAAGGGCAGGGCGCCGGCATGCAGGTCCAGCGCGGCGCGGTTGTGCGAGCGGGCGATGGGGAACAGCAGCGAGGGATCGTATTGCGAGGCGTAGGCCACGCTCTGGCCCAGCGGGCCGTGAGACAGCGTCATGGATGGATTGGAATCTGCAAGGGAATGGACGCATTTTAGGCGCTTTGAAATGCGCGTTTTTTTGCATTGTGAAATGCCGTCTTCGTCATGTGAAAGTTCGTGTTGCGCAGCAGCGGGAGACCATTTCACAGATGGCGATAGCGTTCCGCAATGCAAAATTGAACTTTCAAGTTATTGATATTAAAGAAATAACTTTTTCGTCTTATATAAGATATCTGGCCACATTGCTCCGCAGCACAGGAATAGACTTTCTCCAACGATTCACGCAATGCCCGGGCCGCGAAATTCCTCCGGACCCATCCTTGAAAGTCTTTCCCACTACTGACCAGGAGCATCACCATGAGCACCCGCGAAACCGAAATCCGCAATCTGCAGAAGGACTGGGCCGAGAACGCCCGCTGGCAGGGCATCAAGCGCGCCTACAGCGCCGAGGATGTGATCCGTCTGCGCGGTTCGGTCGCCGTCGAGCACACGCTGGCCCGCCGCGGTTCGACCCGCCTGTGGGAACTGCTGCACAGCGAACCGTTCGTGAATTCGCTTGGCGCGCTGACTGGCAACCAGGCCATGCAGCAGGTCAAGGCCGGCCTGAAGGCCATCTACCTGTCCGGCTGGCAGGTGGCGGGCGACGCCAACCTGGCCGGCGAGATGTATCCCGACCAGTCGCTGTACCCGGCCAACTCGGTGCCGCAGGTGGTTCGTCGCATCAACAACTCGCTGACCCGCTGCGACCAGGTCCAGTGGATGGAAGGCAAGAATCCCGGCGATGAAGGCTATATCGACTACTTCGCGCCCATCGTGGCCGACGCCGAAGCCGGCTTCGGCGGCGTGCTCAACGCCTTCGAACTGATGAAGGGCATGATCGAAGCGGGCGCTTCGGGCGTGCACTTCGAAGACCAGCTGGCCTCGGTCAAGAAGTGCGGCCACATGGGTGGCAAGGTGCTGGTGCCGACCCGCGAGGCCGTGTCCAAGCTGGTCTCGGCCCGCCTGGCCGCCGACGTGATGGGCACGCCGACCGTGCTGCTGGCCCGCACCGACGCCGACGCCGCCGACCTGGTGACCAGCGACGTGGACGATAACGACCGTCCGTTCATCACCGGCGAGCGCACCGTGGAAGGTTTCTTCCGCACCCGCGCCGGCATCGACCAGGCGATCTCGCGCGGCCTGGCCTATGCGCCCTATGCCGACCTGATCTGGTGCGAAACGTCCACGCCGAACCTGGAATATGCCCGCAAGTTCGCCGAGGCCATCCATCGCCAGTTTCCGGGCAAGCTGCTGGCCTACAACTGCTCGCCCTCGTTCAACTGGAAGAAGAACCTGGACGACGCCACCATCGCCAAGTTCCAGCGCGAGCTGGGCGCCATGGGCTACAAGTTCCAGTTCATCACGCTGGCCGGCTTCCACGCGCTGAACTACGGCATGTTCGAACTGGCCCACGGCTATGCCCGCCGCCAGATGAGCGCCTTCGTGGAACTGCAGCAGAAGGAATTCGCCGCCGCCGAGATCGGCTTCACCGCGGTCAAGCACCAGCGCGAAGTCGGCACCGGCTACTTCGACGCCGTGACCCAGACCATCGAGGGCGGCCAGTCCTCGACCACCGCGCTGACCGGCTCGACCGAGGAAGCCCAGTTCGAACACGGCGCCGCCGGCAAGGCCAAGCTGGTCGCCTGACGAGGCGCGGGCCGTGAGGCCCGCGCTTCCCGAGTTTGCTGTAACCGTAGTTTGTAGTAGCTGTTGTAGGGTGGATTAAGGGTGCCTGCGGGCACCCTCTTTTTTTAGCCTGGTTCCTGCAACCAGACCGGCAGATTGCGCCGGGTATGAAGCACGCGCCATACGTCGATGTGTTGTGGACGTTCGACGTAGAAAACCAGGAAAGGGTAGCGCGACAGAGGCCACGAGCGCAGGTCCGGGAGATCCAGCTCGTGCGCGTATCGGCTGGAACCGGAAGCGGGGTGGCGGGCAACGTGGCGATACGCGGCTTCCAGCGCGTCGACGAATCCCGATGCCGCCCTGGGCGCTTGCTCATCCAGGTAGTGGGTGATGGCCTCGTCGATGTCCTGCTCGGCCCGCGTTCTGGGAATGATCGGCTTGGCGGACATGTCCGCTAGGCGCCCGATTTCGTGCTTTGCCGGATGCGGCCGCGCAATGCGTCGAAATAGCTCGCGTCGACGGGCTTGGTCGGCTCTGAAGCCGCGCCGGCCAGCAGTAACTCGCGCAGTTGCAGGCGGTCCTTGTCCTTGCGGATCAATTCGCGGACATACTCGCTGCTGGTGCCATAGCCGCGCTGGCTGACCTGCTCGTCGACGAACGATTTCAGCGCGTCGGGCAGGGAGATGTTCATCGTGCTCATGACGCTAGCTTAGGATTCTTGGCAAAAATTGGCAAGCCTGTCCAGGGCGTCGGTGAACGTTCTTGTCCTACTCACATTCACGGCAGCAACTCCCGCGCCAGGATGTACTCGCTGGCGCTCAGCAGGTCCGCGTGCAGCGCCTGGCGCGCGGCGGCGGGGTCGCGTTTCTCGATGGCGGCGACCATGGCGCGGTGGTGCAGGTGGGCCTCGCCCTGGCTCAGGCGCGCGGCGCTGCTGGCCAGGTCGTAGTTCAGCACCGGGCCGATCTGCAGCCACAGGCTCTCGATGATCTGCAGCAGCGCCGGCATGCGCGCGCTGCGGTAGATGGCGAAGTGCAGGTTCTTGTTGGCGCGTACCGCCGCGCGTGAATCGGGCTGGGCGCGGGCCTGCAGGAATTCCTGTTCGTGGCGCTGGATCTCGGCCAGTTCGTCCTCGTTGCGCTTGTCGGCGGCGGACTCGATGGCCAGGCATTCCAGTTGCAGGCGGATGGTGCGCAGTTCCAGGAAGCGCTCGCGCGTCATCAGCGGCACGCGGATCGCGCGGTTGGGCAGTACTTCCAGCGCCTGTTCGGCCGCCAGCCGGGTGACCGCCTCGCGCACCGGCATGGCGCTGGTGCCGATGGCCGCGGCCAGCCCGCGCAGGGTGAAGCGCTGGCCGGGCTCCATTTCCCCGGCCTGCAGCAGCTCCTTCAGGTCGCCGTAGACCTGGTCCGACAGCGTCTGGCGGACGATCTTTTCCATCTTCCCGTCCAGATCGGCCTCGGCGCCGAAACGCGAGGCGCGCGAGGGAGAACCCTGAGATTCCAACGGTTGCGTGGCCGGATTTGCAGTCGTACTATTATTTTTCATGATCTGTGATCACAGATAAGATTGGTCCTACAACAAGCTTAACCCGACCGGAGCCGCAAGAGTTCCGGCATGCGTGAAAACCTGCTGCCCGACGTGCCCGATCCCGCCCAGGCCGGACCGGGCCGGCGGGGATCAGGCGCCCCGATCCAGGAACCGCCTGGACCCGCCGCGCAACCAGACGTTGTCCATCGCAATACCGCGATAACCAACCGTTCCGGCCAGGAGACAAGCAAATGCATCGGTGGATCAAGAATGGGGCGGCCTGCGCCCTGGTTGCAGCCGGCCTGTTGCCCGCGCTGGCTGGCGCGCAGGCACAGCCCGCCAGGGCCAAGGTGTTCCTCAGCATGAGCTACGTCGGCAACGACTGGCAGGCGGAAGCCTCGAACATGGTCAAGGCGATGGCGGCGCATCCCTCGCTGGCCAACAAGATCGACCTGCAGGTGCAGGTCGCCGGTCCCAACGCGCAGAAGCAGATCCAGCAGATCAACGCCATGGTGCAGGCCGGCGCCAAGGCCATCGTCATCTTTCCCATCTCGCCCACCGCGCTGAACCAGGTGGTGCGCAGCGCCTGCGCCAAGAAGGTGCTGGTGTTCGCCTACGACGGCGAGATCACCGAGCCCTGCGCGCACAACGTCACCATCGACCAGGAAGAGGCCGGGCGCGTCACGGCGCAATGGCTGGCCGACAAGCTGGGCGGCAAGGGTCGGGTGGTGATGGTGACCGGCGTGCCGGGCACCTCGGTCGACACGCAGCGCACCGACGCCGCGAAGAAGGTATTCGCCAAGTATCCGGACATCAAGGTGGTGGGCGAGGCCGTGGGCATGTGGAGCCAGGCCGTGGCGCGCACCGAGCTGTCCAAGCTGCTGGCCACGCGCAGCTGGAACGATATCGACGGCCTGTGGATGCAGGTGGGCTGCTACACCGCCAACGCCATGCAGCTGGAAGCGGGCCGCAAGCCCGGCCAGCTGCTGCCCTGCGCGGGCGAGGGCTCCAACGGCGGCCGCGTGCAGATGCTGCCGGCCGGCACGGCGGCGGACGGCGCGGCGGGCAGCTACGCGCCCATGGGCGCGCCGCGCATTTCCTACGCCTCGCCGCCGTACTCGGGCGCGCTGGCGCTGAAGCTGGCGGTGCAGGCGCTGGAGGGCAAGGATGTGCCCAAGCGCGTCACGCTGCCGCTGCCGCTGGTCACCAACGACACCATCAAACTCTGCCAGGAGGGCAGCTGGGCGGAGATGAAGGCGGGCTGCAACGCGTTCAAGCCGTCCGTGGTGCAGAACCCGGGCTGGTTCGCGTCGATCTTTTCGGCCGACACGCCGGAAGTCGGGCTGAACGCCGCGCTGTCCGCTCAACCTGAAAAATGAGTACACCAGTGAACGGGCCCACCCCCGAAGCGCTGCGCGCTTCCCCCTCGAGGGGGCATGCCTGCGGACCGGCGGAGCCGGATCCGCGGCATCCCGATGGCGTGGCTGCTGCTGGCTGCGCGGACGGTGGTGCCGCGCTGGCGCCGGCAGTGCGCGCGCAGGGCTTGCGCAAGGCCTATGGCGCCACGGTGGCGGTGGACGACGTGTCGTTCGACATCCTGCCCGGCTCCGTGCATGCTCTGCTGGGCGAGAACGGCGCGGGCAAGTCCACCATCGTCAAGCTGCTGTCGGGGCTGGTCGAGCCCAGCGCGGGACGGCTGTGGGTGCACGGCAGCCCGGCCGCGCTGCGCTCGCCGCGCGCGGCGCACGCGCTGGGCATCCAGACCGCGTTCCAGGAAATGACGCTGGTGCCGGACCTGAGCGTGCTGGACAACATGCTGCTGCCGTATGCGCCGCGAGGGCCGCTGGGCATGATCGCGCGCCGCCGCGCGGCGGAACGCGTGGACGCGCATCTGCGCGGCCTGGCGTTCGAGGTGGACCTGCGGGCCGAGGCCGGCACGCTGGAGCTGGCGCAGCGCCAGAAGGTCGAGATCGCGCGGGCGCTGTGGCGCCAGCCGCGCATCCTGCTGCTGGACGAGCCCACGTCCACGCTGGCCGGGCGCGACGTGGACTGGCTGGGCGGGATCATCGGGCAGCTCAAGCGCCAGGGCGTGACCGTGGTGTTCATCTCGCACCGCATGCGCGAGGTGCGCGAGTTCTGCGACCGCCTGACCATCCTGCGCAACGGCAAGCACATTTCCACGGGCCCGGCCGATGCATTGAGCGACGACGAGGTGATCGAGCGCATCATCGGCCGCAGCCTGTCGCAGGCGTTTCCGCCGCGCCCCGAGCCAGCGGCCGAGACGCGGCCGCCGGTGCTGGAGGCGCGCGGGCTGGACGCCGGCCGCGCGCGCGGCGTGGACTTCGTGCTGCGGCAAGGCGAGATCCTGGGCGTGGCCGGCCTGCAGGGCATGGGCCAGCAGGACCTGTTCAACGCCTGCTTCGGCATGGCGCCGCCGAGGGCGGGCCAGATCCTGGTGGACGGGCGTGAGGTCGCGCTGGGTTCGCCCGCCGACGCGATCCGGCCGAACATCGGCATCGGCATGGTGCCCGAGGACCGCAAGACCGAGGGCCTGTTCCTGAAGCTGGACGGTCGCGCCAACGCCACGCTGCCGGTGGCCGCACGCTTCGCGCGCTGCGGCGTGCTGAGCGCCCAGGCCGAAGGCGCCGCCGTGGCGCGCGCCTTCGCGCAGGTGCAGGTGGACCGGCGCGCGGACTGGACGCCGGCCGGCGCGTTCTCGGGCGGCAATCAGCAGAAGATCGCCATCGCCAAATGGCTGGTGGCGCAAAGCCGCATCCTGCTGCTGTTCGATCCCACGCGCGGCATCGACGTGGGCACCAAGCATGAGCTGTACCTGCTGATGCGCCGCTACGTCGAGGCGGGCGGCGCGATCCTGTTCCATTCCACCGAGATCCCCGAAATCGTCCATCTGTGCGACCGCGCGCTGGTGCTGTACGGCGGCCGCGTGCAGGCCGAGCTGGCGGGCGAGGCGCTGACCGAGGCGGGCATCATGCGCGCCGCCCTGGGCGGATCCGAGCCCGGCAGGAGCGCCGCATGAATACAGACCTGACCGGGAGCGCGCCCATGCCGCGTCGCGTATCGCAAGACCGCCGCGCCGGCGCGGGCTGGAGCCGGCATCGCGGCCTCGTCACCGCCATCGCCGTGTTCGCGCTGCTGCTGGCCACGGTGGCGGCGCTGGGCAATGGCGGCCTGAGCTACTTCGACCTGTCTTTCCTGGCCAGCGGCGGCGCCACGCTGGCGATCGCCGCCATGGGCGCGACGCTGGTGATCCTGACCGGCGGCTTCGACCTGTCGGCCGGCGCGGTGATCTCGCTGGTCAACGTGGCGCTGGCGCTGGGGCTGGCGGGCGGCGAATCGGCCTCGCCGCTGGCGCTGACGGCGGCAGGCATCGCCATCGGCATGGCGGCGGGCGCGTTCAACGGCTTCTTCGTCGCCGTGCTGCGGCTGCAGCCCATCGTGGTGACGCTGTCCACCATGTTCATCCTGCAGGGCGCGACGCTGCTGGTGATGGACAAGCCCGGCGGCGCGGTCGCGCCGGCGCTGGCCGAGTTCTACATGGGCGACGCCGTGCCGGGCCTGCTGCCGATGCCGCTGGCGCTGCTGGCGGCGCTGGGACTGGCCTGGGCCTGGTTCAAGCGCACTCGCGCCGGAGTGGCCTTGTACGCCGTCGGCAGCGACGCCGAATCGGCGCGGGCCGCCGGCCTGCGGGTCGACGCGACGCGCTTCCTGGCCTATGTCATGGCCGGCGGGCTCTATGGGCTGGCCGGCGTGTTCCTCAGCGCGCAGACCGGCTCAGGCGATCCGCTGGTGGGCAATCCGCTGCTGCTGTCGCTGTTCGCGGCCGTGGTGGTGGGCGGCACTCGGCTGGGCGGCGGCCGGGGCGGGCCGATGGGCGCGGTGTTTGGCGCCTACATCCTGCTGATCGTCGTCAACACCCTGCTGGGGTTGAACGGGTCGGCCTATTTCTCGACGGCGGCCGAGGGCCTGAGCCTGATCCCCGCGGCGCCGGCCGCCGCCGCCCGCCGCGCCGCCGCGCCGGCCCGCCAGCGGTGCGCGGGGGCGGCCGGGGGGCGCGCCCGGCGTGCGGG
>NZ_JAGTJY010000211.1:0-9863 GCF_018195695.1 Achromobacter sp. Marseille-Q0513
AAACAAGACCCCACACAGGAGACAACCGTGGGAGACATCGACTACCAGGCGATGGAGTTCGCCTATGAGAAGCGCGCCGAGCAGGACGCCGGCGCGCCCGCCCGGCACCCCGTGGTGGTGGTGGGCGCCGGCCCGGTCGGGCTGACCACCGCGCTGGACCTGGCCCGCCGCGGCCTGCGCGTGGTGGTGCTGGACGACGATTACCGGCTGTCGACCGGCTCGCGCGCCATCTGCTTCTCCAAGCGCACGCTGGAAATCTGGGACCGCCTGGGCGTGGGCCAGCGCATGACCGACAAGGGCGTGTCCTGGAACGTCGGCAAGGTCTTCTTCCGCGAGCAGGAAGTCTGGCGCTTCGACCTGCTGCCCGAGCCCGGCCACCGCCGCCCGGCCTTCATCAACCTGCAGCAGTACTACGCCGAGGGCTTCCTGTACGAGCAGGCCCGCGCCGAGCCGAACATCGACCTGCGCTGGAAAAACAAGGTCGCCGGCCTGGAACAGGACGCCGGCGGCGTGGCCGTCAGCATCGAGACGCCCGAAGGCCCCTACACGCTGCGCGCCGACTGGCTGATCGCCTGCGACGGCGCGCGCTCGCCGGTGCGCAAGCTGATCGGCCAGGAAAGCCACGGCCGCATCTTCCGCGACCGCTTCCTGATCGCCGACGTGAAGATGAAGGCCGACTTCCCGGCCGAGCGCTGGTTCTGGTTCGACCCGCCCTTCCACCCCAACCAGTCCGTGCTGCTGCACATGCAGCCGGACAACGTCTGGCGCATCGACTTCCAGCTGGGCTGGAACGCCGATCCCGTCGAGGCGGTCAAGCCCGAGAACGTGCTGCCGCGCATCCGCGCCCTGCTCGGGCCCGACACACAGTTCGACCTGGAATGGGTCAGCGTCTACACCTTCGCCTGCGAGCGCATGGACGCGTTCCGCCATGGCCGCGTGGTCTTCGCCGGCGACTCGGCGCACCGCGTCTCGCCGTTCGGCGCGCGCGGCGCCAACAGCGGCGTGCAGGACGCCGAGAACCTGGCCTGGAAGCTCAAGCTGGTGACCGACGGCCTGGCGCCCGAAACGCTGATCGACACCTACAGCGCCGAGCGCGAGCACGCCGCCGACGAGAACATCCTGAACTCGTCGCGCGCCACCGATTTCATCACGCCCAAGAGCGAGATCAGCCGCAGCTTCCGCAACGCGGTGCTGAACCTGGCCAAGACCCATCCCTTCGCGCGCTCGCTGGTCAACAGCGGCCGCCTGTCGCTACCCGCGACCTACGCCGATTCGCCGCTGAACACGCCGGACACCGCGGCCTTCTCCGGCCGCATGCGGCCCGGCGCCGTGGCGCTGGACGCGCCGGTGCGAGCCGGCGGCGAGCCGGGCTGGTGGCTGTCGCAGCTGGACGGCGATTTCGTGCTGGCGCTGTTCTGCCCGGATCAATCGCCCGACGCCGCCACGCTGCGCGCGCTGGCCGCGCTGCGCCTGGCGCCGGTGCCGGTCAAGGCCGTGCTGGTCGCCGGTCCGCAATGCGACGCCTCCGGCGTGCCGGCCGACGTCACGGTGGTGAGTGACGCCGAAGGCCTGCTGGCATCCCGCTATGACGCACGGCCCGGCACCGCCTACCTGATCCGTCCCGACCAGCACATCGCGGCGCGCTGGCGCGCCTTCGACGGCGTCGCCGTCGCGGCCGCGCTGAACCGCGCCATCGGCCGCGCCTGAGCCACAGGAGACAAGAACATGCTGATCACCGACACCAATCTGGCCGCGCCCGATGATTTCTACGAGGCGCTGATCGACACGCACCGCGACCTGAGCCTGGAGCAGAGCCAGGAACTGAACGCGGCGCTGATCCTGCTGCTGGCCAACCACCTGGGCGACATGGACGTGCTGCGCGAGGCGCTGCGGCAGGCGCGCGCCTCCGTCATGCCCGCCTGAGCGCCCACGGGACCGCTGCCGCGCAACGCGGCGGCGGTCCCGTTCCATTTCGCGCGCGGACTACCGCCCCACCGCGAAGGCGTCCACAATCAAGCCGCGCAGCCAGAGATTGCCGCCGTCGCGGTCATAGCGGCGCTGCCAGTACATATTGGTCTGCAAGGCCGGCACCTTCAGCGGCGGCGTCAGGAAGCGCAGACCGAAGGGCGGCGCCGCGCTGGCGGCCAGCTTTTCGGGCACGGTGGCCAGCAGGTTCGTCGTGCTGACGATGTACGGCACCGCCGAAAAATGCGGCACGCTGAAGTGCTCGGCCATGTCCAGGCCGGCGCGCTCCATCGACTGGTTCACCTGCCCATAGGGCGCGGCGCGCGACACGATCAGGTGGCGCTCGGCGCGAAACGCCTTCAGGCCCATGCCGGCGTGCGCCGTGGGATGCGCCTGGCGGAACAGCGTGGCATAGCCCTGGCGGAACAGCATGCGCTGCATCACGCCCGCCCCCATGTCGTCGAACGCGCCGATGGCCAGGTCCACCCGCCCGGCCTCCATTTCCCGAGCCAGCTCCGCGCCCTGCATGCGCACCGAATCGATGCGCGCCTGCGGCGCGACCTGGGCGCAGACCTCGATCAGGCGCGGCATGAAATGGATCTCGCCCACGTCGGTCATGGCCACGCGGAACCGCCGCGTGCTGGCGGCCGGAGCGAAGGCGTCCTGATCCTGCAAGGCCCCGGCCAGCAGCGCCAGCGCCTCGCTCACCGGCGCCGCCAGGCGCTGCGCGCGCGGCGTGGGCTGCATGCCCTGGGCGGTGCGCACGAACAGCTCGTCGCCGAACGCCTGCCGCAGGCGGCGCAAGGCATTGCTGACGGCGGGCTGGGACAGGTCCAGCCGGCGCGCGACGGAAGAGATGTTGCGGTCCTCCAGCAGATGCTGGAACAGCAGCAGCAGATTCAGGTCCACGTCGCGCAAGCCGGCCATCACGCCCCCTACTATTCACAAGATTTATAGTCTCTATTTTTACATTCCCGTAGCCTGATGGGGGGATTTTTCCGAAAATGGCGTATCGACCACTACAGTCCGGACCGCGCGGCCATGCACCGCGCGCCGCCACCAGGAGGATTCCATGGAACTGCAATACCAGACCGGCTTCGGCAACGACTGCGCCACCGAGGCGCTGCCCGGCGCCCTGCCGCAAGGCCGCAACTCGCCGCAGCAGTGCCCCTACGGCCTGTACGCCGAGCAGCTGTCCGGCACCGCCTTCACCGCGCCGCGCGCCGAGAACCGCCGTTCCTGGCTGTACCGCATCCGCCCCGGCGCGCAACACAAGCCGTTCGAGCGCCATGACGGCGCCGCCGGCTGGCTGAGCACCTTCGGCGAAGGCCCCGTCACGCCCAACCAGCTGCGCTGGAGCCCCCTGCCGATCCCGACCGCGCCCACCGATTTCCTCGACGGCGTGAAGACCTTCGGCGGCAACGGCGGCCCCGACGAACAGGGCGGCGTGGGCATCCACCTGTACGCGGCCAACCGGAGCATGAAGGGCCGCTATTTCTACAACGCCGACGGCGAACTGATGCTGGTGCCGCAACAGGGCCGCCTGCGCCTGGCCACCGAGCTGGGCCTGATCGACCTGGAGCCGCTGGAGATCGCGGTCATCCCGCGCGGCGTGCGCTTCCGCGTCGAGCTGCTCGACGACACCGCGCGCGGCTACATGCTGGAGAACTTCGGCGCGGCGCTGCGCCTGCCGGAACTGGGGCCCATCGGCTCGAACTGCCTGGCCAATGTGCGCGACTTCAAGACGCCCGTGGCCTGGTATGAAGACGTGGAAGGCGACTTCGAGCTGATCGCCAAGTTCACCGGCGGCTTCTGGCGCGCGTCCATCGGCCATTCGCCGCTGGACGTGGTGGCCTGGCACGGCACGCACGCGCCCTACAAGTACGACCTGCGCAACTTCAACACGATCGGTTCGATCAGCTACGACCATCCCGATCCGTCGATCTTCACGGTGCTGACCGCTCCGTCCGACACCCCGGGCACGGCCAACATGGACTTCGCCATCTTCCCGCCGCGCATCCTGGCGATGGAAAACACCTTCCGTCCGCCCTGGTTCCACCGCAACATCGCCAGCGAATTCATGGGCCTGATCCAGGGCGTGTACGACGCCAAGGCCGATGGCTTCGCGCCCGGCGGCGCCAGCCTGCACAACTGCATGAGCGGCCACGGCCCGGACGCCGAGACCTTTGAAAAGGCCTCGCACGCCGACACCAGCGCGGCGCATTACATCCGCGACACCATGGCCTTCATGTTCGAGACGCGCCGCGTGATCCGCCCGACCGCCCAGGCCCTGGCCTCGGTAGAATTGCAGGGCGACTACTACCGCTGCTGGCAGGACATCAAGAAGCACTTCGATCCGAGCAAGGCGTAACGCGCAGGCACCGCCTCGCGCGCCCGCGGCGATGAGCGCAAGCTCATCGCCGTTTGGCTTTTGGATTTTCCGCCGCCCGGCCCCACCCATAACCACATCGCAAGAGACATCCCGACCATGAGCACGACGATCAACGAGACCCACGACCCGTCCCTGAAGAGCTGGATCGCCAGCGCCAACAGCGAGACCACGGATTTCCCGGTGCAGAACCTGCCCTACGCGTCGTTCCGCCGCAAGGGCTCGCAGGAAGCCTTCCGCCCCGGCGTCGCGATCGGCGACCAGATCCTGGACCTGGCCGCGCTGGCCGCCCAAAAACCCTTCGAAGACAAGGCCGCCGAAGCGCTGGCCGCCTGCGCGGGCGACAGCCTGAACGCGCTGATGGCGCTGGGCCAGCCGCACTGGAGCGCGCTGCGCCTGGCGCTGTCGCGTGCCCTGCGCGAAGGCGCCGCGCTGCGCGCGACCATCGAGCCGCTGCTGGTGGCCCAGGCCGACGCCGAGTACGCCACGCCCGCCCGCATCGGCGACTACACCGACTTCTATATCTCGCTGCACCACGCCACCGCCGTGGGCAAGCAGTTCCGTCCCGACAATCCGCTGCTGCCGAACTACAAGTGGGTGCCCATCGGCTATCACGGGCGCGCCTCCAGCATCGGCGTGGACCAGAAATTCGCGCGCCCGGTCGGCCAGACCCGCCCGCTGAACGAGGGCGAGGCGCCGCAATTCGGCCCCTGCTCGCGCCTGGACTATGAACTGGAACTGGGTATCTTCGTAGGCACCGGCAACGCCCAGGGCGACCGCATCGCGCTGGCCGACGCCGAATCGCACGTGTTCGGCCTGTGCATCTTGAACGACTGGTCGGCGCGCGACATCCAGGCCTGGGAATACCAGCCGCTGGGCCCCTTCCTGGCCAAGAACTTCGCCTCGACGATCTCGCCGTGGATCGTGACCATGGAAGCGCTGGAGCCGTTCCGCACGCAGTGGAACCGCGCCGCGTCCGACCCGCAGCCCATGCCCTACCTGTCCTCGGACGCGAACCGCGCCAAGGGCGCCTTCGACGTGCGCATGCAGGTGCTGCTGACCACCGAGAAGTCGCGCGCCGAAAAGCAGGCGCCGGCGCCGCTGTCGGCCAGCAACTTCCGCGACGCCTACTGGAACGTGGCGCAGCTGATCACGCACCACACGGTCAATGGCTGCAATCTGCAACCGGGCGACATGCTGGGCACCGGCACGCTGTCCGGTCCGCTGCCCGCCGAGGCCGGCTCGCTGCTGGAGCTGACCCAGGGCGGCAAGACGCCGATCGACCTGCCGTGGGGCGAGAAGCGCACCTTCCTGCAGGACGGCGACCAGATCCTCATGCGCGCCGAATGCGTGAAGGCGGGCTATCCGCGCATCGGCTTCGGCGAAAGCGCGGGCACGGTGCTGCCGGCGCGCGCGTAAGCCGCGCGCGTCATCAGGATCGAGGCTTGGCGGCGTCCCGCGCCGTCAAGCCCTCGATTTCCTCGTCCTTGGCCTGCCACTGCTGGCCCAGCCAGTGGTGGAATTCCGCGCGGAACGCCTTGTCGCGGCTGTAGTCGGCTTCGCAGAAGGCCGGCGGCACGGGCAGCTGGCGCATGCGCACCCGCACCGTGCCCGCGCGGCCGCAGGCCAGGTCCCAGAAGCTGGGCGCGCCATCCGGATAGGCGATGGTGACGTCGATCATCGAACGGAAACGCGCGCCCATGGCATTGAGCGCCACCGCCAGCCCGCCCGCCTTGGGCTTGAGCAGATGGCGGTATGGCGCCCCCTGGGCATCGCGCTTGGCCTCCGAAAAACGGGTGCCTTCGGCGAAGATCATCACGCTGGTCGGCACCAGCGAGAACTTCTCGCACGCGCGCCGGGCGGCCTCCTGGTCCTGGCGTCCCAGGGCCGGATTGCGGCGCAGGTCGGCCTTGCCGTGGCGCTTCATGAACGGGAAATCCAGCGCCCACCACGCCAGCCCGATCACCGGCACATAGATGAGCTGCTGCTTGAGAAAGAACTTCAGCAGCGGAATGCGCCGATTGAGCGTGGCTTGCAGCACGAAGATGTCCACCCAGGACTGGTGATTGCAATTGACCAGGTACCAATCCGCGTAACGCAGGTCGGTATTGCCCTGCACGTCCCAGGGCGCGCGCTGGATACGCTCGAACCAGCAGCTGTGACAGCTGACCCAGGCCGTGGCGATGCCATTGAGCAGCGGATCGATGCGCCGTCGGACCGCCGCGAAAGGCAGCAGCAGCTTCAGCAGGGCCAGGGGGAACAGCAGCAGGCACCAGAACAGCGTGCTGGCACTGAGCAGCAGCGTGCTGAACACGCCGGTCAGCCAGGCCAGGCGGCCGCGAGGCACCGGCCAGGGGCGATGCCGCCGCGCGGCCGGCCTGGATGCGGATGCCTCGGAGGCTTCAGGCGCATCCGCGGCGCGGGCGTGCACCGGATCGGGAAGAGGATCAGGAAAAGTCATGAGCGCCAGTGTGCGAGGGCGCGCCTGCGGCCGGCTTGCGCAGGATCAAGCCGGTCTCAGGCGCCATCTGGGGGAAATCAAGGCAGACGGTATTTTTCCTCTCGGTAGACCCAGCTGGCCCACAGCGCGTGCGCCAGCGCCTCCTTGGACAGGGCCTCATCCGCCGGTTCCACCGGTTCATAGGTCTCGTCCTGTCCGACCGGCGCGGCGCGATACCTGAATTCGCGCGGCGCCTTGGCCGGCTCCAGCACCAGCAGCTTGTCGCCCTGCAGGTAGCCGAAGTTGTCAGCGTACTGCATCAGCGCGCGGTTCGGATCGCGCTGCGTCAGGTCGGCGCCCAGCATGGGGTTGACGTTGTCCAGGCCAATCAGCGACAGCAGCGTGGGCCCCATGTCGATCTGGCTGACCAGCCGCTCGTCCTGCCGCGGCGCGATGCCCGCGCCCAGGATCAGCGCGGGGATCTGGAAATGCCGCACCGGCACGGGAATGGAGCCGTAGACGCGCGAATCATGGTCGGCGATCACCAGGAACACGGTGTTGTTCCAGTACGGCGCCTGGCGCGCCTTGTCGAAGAACTGCCCCAGCGCCCAGTCGGCGTAGCGCACGGTGTTGTCCACGCTGGCGGGATCGCCCACCGGCTGGATGCGGCCGGCGGGGTATTCCCAGGGCGAATGGTTGCTGACCGAGAAGGCCAGCGTGAACACCGGCTTGTCGCCGTCCGCGCGCAACAGCCGGTCTACCTGGTTGAACATGTCCTCGTCGGACGCGCCCCAGGATCCCTCGAACACCGGATTCACGAACTTGGGACGGTCCACCACTTCGTTGAAGCCGTTGCCCAGGAAGAAGGCGCGCATATTGTCGAAGTGCGCCTCGCCGCCGTACACGAAGCGCGACTGGTAGCCATGCTTGCCCAGCACCTGCGCCAGCGTGAAGAAGCCGGTCTGCGAGCGCGGCAGCTTCACCACCGCGTCGGCCACGCTGGGCAGGAAGCCCGCCGTCACGGCCTCGATGCCGCGCACCGAGCGCGTGCCGGTGGCGTAGGCGCGGTGGAACATCCAGCCTTCCTTGCCCAGCCGGTCGATATTGGGCGTGAGATCGCGCCCGCCCAGGCTGCCCACATACTGCGCGCCCAGGCTTTCCTGCAGGATGATGACCAGGTTCAGCGGCTTGTCGCGGCGCACGCTGGCCTTCTGCTCGTGCAGGCTGGGATAGCGCGGATCCAGCGGCGGGCCGTCCATGCCGGCCTTGGCGTGCACGATGGCGTTCATCTCGTCCACCGCCATCTTCGGATACATGGCCGCCGACGAGCGCTCGTCGCGCATGCGGTAGGCGGCGTCGAACACGCTGTAGAGCGAATTGAGCGCCAGCGCGTTCATCAGCGAATCGGAGCTGTACGCCACCTTGGCCGGGTTGATGGGGCGATGCTCCAGCGTGCCGCGCGCGCCCAGCACCACCAGCGCCAGGATCAGCAGCGACGCCAGCGGCCGCTTCCACCAGGGCATGAACGGATCGCGCACGCGCGTCGGGAACAGCCTGACCGACAGCCAGGCCGCCACCAGCAGCACGACCAGCGCGGCCAGCAGCACGCCCTTGTAGCCCTGCCACAGCATGGCCCCGACTTCCTTCGGGTTCAGCAGATAGATGAAGTACAGGCGGTTCGGGCGCGTGTCATATTCGGCGATGAACTGCGGCGTGGACACTTCCAGCAGCACGTACAGCATCCACCAGACGCGGAACCACCAGGCGGTCGCGCGCGCGGCCCAGGCGCGGTGGCCGAACCACGGCGAGAACACCGCGGGCAGCGCGATCACCATGGACAGCAGGCACACATCGATGCGCAGGCCGCCGATCAGCAGCGGACCCAGGCCGCCGGCGGCCTGCACGCGGTCCCACTGCCAGAAGGCCAGGCCCAGGCGGCTGAGCGTCAGCAGCGCCAGCACCGCCAGGATGAATCTCAGGGTCAGGCGGCGCATCGGACGGCCCTCCGGGTCGCGATCGGGGTCCGCGCGGAACCGTCCGCGCCGCTGTATCTGATAGGCAAAGCCATGCCGTCCCGCCGTAGGGAATTGAAAACGGGCCAAGCGTAACGCAATCCGGCTTCAGCCGTTGGCGAGCGCGGCATGGTCGAAGACCTTTCTATTGCGCGCGGCGCAGGCGCTCCCGGCTGTTGCCGAGGTGCGTGCGCATGGCGGCCCGAGCGGCTTCGGCGTCCTGATGCAGGATCGCGCCGTAGATATCCTCGTGTTCCCGCTGCACGCGCGCCAGGTAGACGGACCGGTCTTCCTGGGCGAACCGGGCGGAATTGATGCGGGTGCGCGGAATGATGGCCGAACCCAGATGGGACATGAGGTCAGCGAAATAGCGGTTCTCTGTGGCCTGGGCGATCAGCAGGTGGAACTGGAAATCGGGCGTGATGGTGTCGCCGTCGCCGTCCAGCGCCCGCTGGAATGCGTCCAGCGCCTGCCGCATGGCATCGAGCTGCGCCTGGCTGCGCCGCGCCGCGGCCAGGCCGGCGGCCTCGCTTTCCAGGCAGATGCGCAGTTCCAGCAGCACCATCACATCGCGCGACGTGGCGATGTCGGCCGGATCGATGCGGAAATCATCGCCGCCGCTCGGCTCCAGCGCGTAGGTGCCCACGCCGTGATGGGTTTCGACCAGGCCCGAGGCCTGCAGGCGCGACAGCGCTTCGCGCACCACGGTGCGGCTGACGCCGAATTGCCGCATCAGCTCGGATTCGGTGGGCAGTTTCTCGCCGGGCCGGATCTGGCCGCCACGGATGCGTTCGGAAAAGCTCTCGACCAGGCCCTGGGCCAGGTTGCGTGGCCGACGCGGCAGCGGTGCGGGGATATCGGCGGGTGCATTCATCCGGAGGAGTCTGCCTGCGGTGGCTCGCGGTGGGGAGGGCCGGCGGGGATTAGGGGGCGGGGGACATTGGGTGGCGGGCGGGGGGGCCGCCCCGGCGGGGGCTTTTTCACATCTTACGGTGCCCACGGGACCCCCACTGGTGGGTTCCGGTGGTGGCGGCGGAGCGTAAAAAAAACAAAGAGA
>NZ_JAGTJY010000212.1:0-9769 GCF_018195695.1 Achromobacter sp. Marseille-Q0513
GATCAATACTTATATATTGATAATTTAAAAAAACCTACCTACACTCCGGCCAATAAGGAAACGCACGACGGTGTTCGGAGAAAGGAAGGAGCCAAGTGTCTACAGCCCAACGCAAACTCAAGGCTGCCATCATCGGCAGCGGCAACATCGGCACGGACTTGATGATCAAGATCCTGCGCCATGGCCAGCACATCGAAATGGGGGCGATGGTCGGCATCGACCCGCAATCGGACGGCCTGGCCCGCGCGGCGCGCCTGGGCGTGGCCACCACGCATGAAGGGGTCGAAGGCCTGGCGCGCCTGCCGGTCTTCCAGGACATCGACTTCGTGTTCGATGCCACCAGCGCCGGCGCCCACGTGAAGAACGACGCATTCCTGCGCGCGCTCAAGCCCGGCATCCGCATGGTCGACCTGACGCCGGCCGCCATCGGCCCGTACTGCATTCCCGTGGTCAACGGCGAGGACCACCTGGACGCCTTGAACGTGAACATGGTGACCTGCGGCGGCCAGGCCACGATCCCGATGGTCGCGGCCGTATCGCGCGTGGCCAAGGTGCACTACGGTGAAATCGTGGCGTCGATCTCCAGCAAGAGCGCGGGCCCCGGCACGCGCGCCAATATCGACGAGTTCACCGAAACGACGTCCAAGGCAATCGAGGCGGTGGGCGGCGCCACGCGCGGCAAGGCCATCATCGTGCTCAATCCGGCCGAGCCGCCGCTGATCATGCGCGACACCGTCTACACGCTGAGCGAACTGTCCGACGAGGACGCCATCGCGCGTTCGGTCGAGGACATGGCCGCCGCCGTGCAGGCCTACGTGCCCGGCTATCGCATGAAGCAGAAGGTGCAGTTCGACCGCATCGACACGCCCGTGCGCCTGCCCGGCGTGGGCGAGGCGCTCACCGGGCTGAAGACCTCGATCTTCCTGGAAGTCGAGGGCGCGGCCCATTACCTGCCCGCCTACGCGGGCAACCTGGACATCATGACCAGCGCGGGCCTGCGCACCGCGGAACACATGGCCCGGCGCATGCTGGCGGCCTCGGCGCTTGTTTGAGGGCGGTGACACACGATGAATCAAGCCAAGAAAATCTACATCTCCGACGTGACGCTGCGCGACGGCAGCCACGCCATCCGCCACCAGTACAGCGTTGAACAGGCCCGGCGCATCGCCCGGGCGCTCGACGAGGCCAAGGTCGATTCCATCGAGGTCGCGCACGGCGACGGCCTGCAGGGCTCCAGCTTCAACTACGGCTTCGGCGCGCACACCGACCTGGAATGGATCGAGGCCGTGGCCAGCGAGGTCAGGCACGCCAGGATCGCCACGCTGTTGCTGCCCGGCATCGGCACCGTGCACGACCTGAAGAACGCCTATGACGCCGGCGTGCGCGTGGTGCGCGTGGCCACGCATTGCACCGAGGCCGACGTCTCGCGCCAGCACATCGAGTACGCCCGCCATCTGGGCATGGAGGCCGTCGGCTTCCTGATGATGAGCCACATGACCGAACCGCAGGCGCTGGCGCGGCAAGCCAAGCTCATGGAAAGCTACGGCGCGACCTGCTGCTACGTGGTGGACTCCGGCGGCGCGCTCGGCATGCAGGACGTGCGGGACCGCTTCCGCGCCTTCAAGGATGTGCTCAAGCCCGAAACGCAGACCGGCATGCACGCCCACCACAACCTGAGCCTGGGCGTGGCCAATTCCATCGTCGCCGTCGAGGAAGGCTGCGACCGCGTGGACGCGAGCCTGGCCGGCATGGGCGCGGGCGCGGGCAACGCGCCGCTGGAAGCCTTCATCGCCGCCATCGACCGCATGGGCTGGAACCACGGCACCGATCTCTACAAGCTCATGGACGCGGCCGACGACATCGTCCGTCCGCTGCAGGACCGTCCGGTGCGGGTGGACCGCGAGACGCTGGCGCTGGGCTATGCGGGCGTATACAGCTCGTTCCTGCGCCATGCCGAGGCGGCGGCGGCCAAGTACCAGCTCAAGACCGTGGACATCCTGGTCGAGCTGGGCAAGCGCCGCATGGTGGGCGGCCAGGAAGACATGATCGTCGACGTGGCGCTGGACATCCTCAAGCAGCGCGCCTGATCCGCCAGGCGCCACCTGGCATCCGCGCGTCGGCTCCGGCCGCCGCGCGGATGCCCACAATTTGAATATCAACGAGACAAGCAAGGTACTTCATGTCGACAAGACAATCGGGCCCGGCCATGGGCAACAGGCCGGCGGGCAGTCACGCCCGTCCGGAAGCCGCCACGGTCAGCGAGGCCGACCGCCGGCGCGCGCTGTTCGGCAGCGCGGTCGGCAGCACCATCGAGTGGTATGACTACTTCCTCTACGGGACCATGTCGTCCATCGTCTTCGGCAAGCTGTTCTTTCCGTCGAGCGATCCGGTCACCAGCCAGCTGCTGGCGCTGGCCTCGTTCGCGCTGGCGTTCCTGATCCGTCCCATCGGTGGCATCGTGTTCGCGCATGTAGGCGACCGCGTCGGCCGCAAGAAGACGCTGGTGATCACGCTGTCCATCATGGGCCTGTCCACGGTGCTCATCGGCCTGACGCCGACCTATGCCAGCATCGGCATCTGGTCGCCGATCCTGCTGACCCTGCTGCGCCTGCTGCAAGGACTCGCGCTGGGCGGCGAATGGGGCGGCGGCGTGTTGCTGGCCGTGGAGTACTCGCCGGCGCACAAGCGCGGCTTCTTTGGCGCGGTGCCCCAGACCGGGGCCTTGTTCGGCCTGGCGCTGGGCAACTTCGCCACCTCGGGCCTGAGCGCGCTGTTCTCGGAGGAAGCCTTCCTGTCCTATGGCTGGCGCATTCCGTTCGTGCTGTCCATCGTGCTGGTGCTGATCGGCATGTGGATCCGCAACAAGGTCGAGGAAACGCCGTCCTTCCGCAAGGTGGCCGCCGAAGCCCGGGACAATCCCAAGAATGCCGGGGAGCGCAAGATGCCGCTGGTGGAGACGCTGACCCGGCATTGGCGCGCCGTGCTGATCGCCATCGGCGCCAAGTTCGTCGAGACCAGCACCTTCTTCCTCTTCGCCACCTTCACGATCTCGTATCTGGTGGGCCTGGGCTATCCGCGCGTCCAGGCGCTGAACGTGGTGCTGGTCGCCGCGCTGATCGCCGTGCCGGTGATGCTGTACTTCGGCGCCTTGTCGGACCGCATTGGCCGCAAGAAGGTGTTCGCGTGGGGCACGGTGGCGATCGCCATCTACGCGCTGCCGTACTTCTGGCTGCTCAACCAGGGTTCGGCGCTGATCGCGACGGCCGCCGTGGTGCTGGGCTTTTCCATCATCTGGTCCACCTACGGCTCCGTGCTGGGCACGTTCTTCGCCGAGAGCTTTCCGCCGAACGTGCGCTATACCGGCGTTTCGCTCGGCTATCAGGTGGGCGCGGCGCTGGTCGGCGGACCGATGCCGCTGATCGCCACCGCCCTGCTGGCCCGCTATGATGGCAGCTATGTCCCGGTGGCGGTCTTCATCGTCCTTTGCGCCGCGGTGTCGCTGATCGCGGTCGGCTTCACCAAAGACCGTACCGGGCAACCGCTGGATACGTGACGCGCAGGACGCGTGTCGCATCGGCGCCGCCGGCGCCGCTGGCCGTCGATGCCTCACGTTCCGTCACCCTCTGCTCAGCACATGACCGAAAAATCCGTCGACAAGACCGTCAAGGCCGAAAAGGCCGCCAAGACAGCCAAGCCGCTTGCTAGCCAGACCCTGTTCCGAGGACTCGACGTGGTCAGCGCGGTGGCCGAAGGCTGCCGCAGCGTGCAGGACATCTCCGACCGGACCGGCATCGCCTTCAGCACCACCCACCGGCTGGCCTCGGCGCTGGTGCAGATACGCTATCTGCGCTTCGAGCCGCGCAAGGGCTATCGCCTGGGCAGTCGGCTGGTCGAGCTGGGTTTCATGGCCTACCGCGACTCCGCCATCACCACGACGGCGCGGCCCTTGCTCGAAGAGCTGGCCGCCCAGACGCAGGACACCGTGCACCTGGCCGCGCTGGATGAAGATGAAGGCATCATCTATCTCGACAAGATCGGCGGCCAGCGGCCCATCGAGGTCAACACGCGCATTGGCGGCCGCAAGCCCGTATGCAGCACCAGCGTGGGCAAGGCGCTGATCCTGGACCAGGGGCCCGCCGCGTGGAAACAGCGTTACGAACAGGAAGCCGCCAAGGGCATGGGTGGACGCCTGCCGCTGGATGAATGGCTGGCCGCGATGGCGGTCTATGCGGCCAAGGGCTACACCTTCGACCTGGCTGAAAACGTCGACGGCATCCGCTGCGTGGGCACGCCCGTGCGCGATGCCAGCGGCGCCATCGTCGCATCGATCAGCGTGACCAGCACGGACGCCTACACCGACGAGGCGCGCATGCACGAGATCATTCCCCTGGTGCAAAGCGTGGCCCGCAAGATCAGCATGCTGTTGGGTGCGGGCGGCGCATAGCCGGCATCGCGCCATGCGTCGCCGGCGCGCCGCCGGATTCAGCGTCCCAAAGCAAAACACCCCAGCCGTCGGAAAGCATCCGATGCCTGGGGTGTTTTTCAGCTGGCGTGGCGCGACTGATGCCGCGCCCGCGAGCGGGGCTTAGCCGCGGCGCGCGCCTGCCGGCTTGCTGAAACGCTTGCCGCCGTCGCGCTTGTCGAACGAGGGCTTGCCCTGGAAACCGCCTTCGCGCTGCGGACGGTCGCCGAAGCTGGCGCGGTCATTGAAGCTGGGGCGGTCGCCGCCACGGAAACCGCCTTCACGCGGGCCGCGCTCGTTGAACGGACGCGGATCGCGCTGGGCGCGGTCGCCGAAGCTGGGACGGTCGCCGTAGGAGCGCTCGCCGCCACGGAAGCCGCCTTCGCGTTGCGGACGGTCGCCGAACGAGGGCTTGCCTTGGAAGCCGCCTTCGCGCTGCGGACGGTCGCCGTAGGGGCGGTCGCCGCCACGGAAGCCGCCTTCGCGTTGCGGGCGATCGCCGAACGAGCGCTCGGCGCGGAAGCCGCCTTCGCGTTGCGGACGGTCGCCGAACGAGGGCTTGCCATGGAAGCCGCCTTCGCGCTGCGGGCGGTCGCCGAACGAACGCTCGGCGCGGAAGCCGCCTTCACGTTGCGGACGGTCGCCGAAAGCGGGACGGTCGCCGAAAGCGGGACGGTCGCCGAACGGGCGCGACGGACGCGCTTCGCGGTCGCCACGGTAACCGCCTTCACGGTTGCCCTGGTAGCCGCCGCCGGGGCGCTTGCCGAAGGGCTTGCCGCCGCGCGGGCCGCCGGTGGACGGACGCGGCGTGCGCTGGGGTTCCAGGCCGGCGATGACTTCGGGCGTGATCGACTGGCCGATGTAGTGCTCGATGCGGCGGACCTTGTGGCGCTCGGAGTGCGTGGCCAGCGTGTAGGCCAGGCCGTTGCGGCCGGCGCGGCCGGTGCGGCCGATGCGGTGCACGTAGTCCTCGGCCTGCATCGGCAGGTCGAAGTTCACGGCGTGGCTGATGCCTTGCACGTCGATGCCGCGGGCGGCCACGTCGGTGGCCACCAGGATGCGCAGCTGGCCGCGCTGCAGTTGCGTCAGGGTGCGGGTGCGCTGGCGCTGGTTCATGTCGCCGTGCAGGGCGGCGGCGGCAAAGCCCTGGTCGGCCAGGCGGTCGGCCAGATCGTCGGCGCCGCGCTTGGTCGACGTGAAGACGATGGCCTGGTCCAGCGAGGCGTCGCGCAGCACGTGATCCAGCAGCTGCATCTTGTGGCTGGCGTCGTCCGCGTACAGCAGGCTTTGCGTGATGTTGGTGTGCTTTTCCTTGGCGCCGGCGATCTCGATGCGCTGCGGTTCGCGCATCATGCGGGCGGCCAGCTTGGCCACGGTGCCGTCCAGCGTGGCCGAGAACAGCAGCGTCTGGCGGCTTTCCGGCAGGCGGCCGATGATGGTCTCGATGTCCTCGATGAAGCCCATGTCCAGCATGCGGTCGGCTTCGTCCAGCACCAGCGTGTGCACGGTGTTCAGCTTGACGCGGCCGGCGTTCAGGTGATCGATCAGGCGGCCGGGGGTGGCGACCAGCACGTCCACGCGGCGCGACAGCGCCTTCAGCTGCGCGCCGTAAGGCATGCCGCCCACGACCGTGGCGGTGCGCAGGTCGGCCAGCTTGCGGCCGTAGGTGGCGGTGGCGTCGGTGACCTGCAAGGCCAGCTCGCGGGTCGGGGTCAGCACCAGCACTTGCACGCCGACGCCCTTGTTGGCGGGCATCTGGGCGATGCGGTGCAGCGCCGGCAGCATGAAGGCGGCGGTCTTGCCGCTGCCCGTCTGCGAGGACACCATCAGGTCATGGCCGGCCAGGGCCTGGGGAATGGCGGCGGCCTGCACGGCGGTGGGGGTGCTGAAGCCGGCGTCTTGCACGGCGGACAACAGGGCAGGCGCGAGGCCGAGGTTTTCGAAAGACATAACTTTCCCTTGCCGCGGTCAAAGCGGCGCATTGCCAGGTCGGGCCGAAGGTAGGGGCGGCGATCCGGGCGACGGTTGATGGAGCATCGTGCCGACCGAATCAACCGTGCGCGTGACGCGTTCCATGTAACTGCCGGGAACGCAGGGCGAAAGGAAAGGAGGTCAGGAATCGATGATGTTCGGCATGGGCCAGGGCGAGAGGCTGCCCGGCAGACTGCAAAAAAATCCGCTAAATCAACGCGGTAGATGCCGAACTCGTTTTGTGCAGTGCGGCGATCATAACCCGAATTCGCCTTGCCTGGGAATTATTTTTTTGTCCAGTGCCCAATCAATAGGGTTTTTCCCTTGGTCAACCAACCAGCGATTGGTCGCCGCGAAATGGCCGCAGCCCAGGAAGGGTACGGGCGGGCGGCGGGCCGACAGCGGCGAGGGGTGATTGGACATCAGCACCAGGTGGCCGCTGTTGCCGGGCAGCAACGCCTGCTTGGCCTGGGCGTGCGCGCCCCACAGCAGGAAAGCCTTGGGCGAGGGGTCGCGCGCCACCAGCGCGATCAGCGCGTCCGTCACCGTTTCCCAGCCGCGTTTGGCGTGCGAGGCGGGCTGGCCGTCTTCCACGGTCAGCGCCGTATTCAGCAGCAGCACGCCCTGGTCGGCCCAGGGGCTCAGGTCATTGCCGGCCGGCACCGGGGCGCCGGGGAATTCCTGGGCGATCTCATTGAAGATGTTGCGCAGGCTGGGCGGCCGCTTGCAGTCGTCCGGCACCGAGAATGCCAGCCCTTGCGCCTGTCCGGGGCCGTGGTACGGATCCTGGCCCAGGATCACCACCCGCACGTCTGACGGCGCCAGCCCGTGCAGCGCGCGGAACGGCGTGGCCGGATAGACCACCGCGCCTGCGGTCAGGCGCTGCTCTATATGAGCGGTCACGGCGGCCAGCGCGTCAGCCACGGCGCGCGCCGCGAAAGCGGCTTGCCACGCGGCGGGAAGTTCGGCGGCCTGGGCGGCCAGGGCGGAGGGGAGCAGGCGGTTGTCCATGGGCATGGGCGCGATTGTGGCACAGGGTCATGGACCGTTCCGGAGCGTGGCGCTGCCTCGGGTTTCTCCCTAGCGCACTTTGAGAACAATCTGATGGAACCCGGTCATGCCTCCCGGTAGGTTGTAACCAATTCGAATTTCCCCTAATGGAAGCGAGTTTGGTAAGAAATGATAAAAAACATACAACTTCCAATATTGTCGCCAATTTTTAATTCAAAAGTTTTTATTTTTCGACATATTCAGGCCTTAAGTTTCAGTAATACAGTTCCGTCAAATAAAACGTAGTCGGTTTTTATTTCAATAAGAAACAAATGCGTACCCGTCATTCCAAGCGGGAAACCCTCCGGCATAAGGGTTCCCGTAGCGTGGCGCTGTCGGTTGCATTGATGGCGTTCTTCGCATTCCCCTCGGCCGCGCAGCAGACGCCCGCCGAAGCCGCCGCCCGTGCCAGTGAAATCCAGCGCCGCCAGGAACAGGAACTGGAGGCGCAGCGCGCCCGCGCCGCGCAGCGCCCCGACGTCCTGTCCGCGCCCGAGGCGCCGGCCGCCGGCGAAGGGCCGCTGGTGTTTCCCCAGGAAAGCCCCTGCTTCGTCCTGCGCGAAGTCACATGGGATGGCGCCGCGCCGCCGGCGGACCTGTACAAGCTGGCCGCCACGGCCGTCGGCCCCTGCGTGGGCGGGCTGGGCCTCAAAACCCTGCAAGAGCATTTGCACGCCCGGCTCATCGACCAGGGCCGGGTCACCGCGCGCGTGCTGGTCCCCGAGCAATCGCTGGCCGCCGGCACGCTGACGCTGCGCTACGTGCCGGGCCGCATCTCGGCGGTGCAGAGCGAAGGCGCGGCCGGCTGGTGGCGCACCGCCTTGCCGACCGGGCCGGGCGGCGAGCTGAACCAGCGCGACCTGGACCAGGCCCTGGAGAACATCCGCCGCCTGGGCAGCCAGGCCGACGCCTCCATCGACGTGGCGCCGGGCCCCGAGCTGGGCGATTCCGACATCGTCATCAAGCCCGGCACCGGCAAGCGCTGGCACGCGTATATCGGCGGCGACAACGCCGGCATGGAATCCACCGGCAAGGAGCAGATCAACGCCGGCCTGACGCTGGATTCGCCGCTGTTCCTGTACGACCAGTTCTCGGTCTCTTGGAACAGCAACGCCGCCTTCGGGCGCGACGACGCCGCCACGCGCGCCGGGTCCGTCAACTACAGCATTCCCTTCGGCTACTGGACGCTGTTCGCCGGCGCCAGCCGCTCGCGCTATCGCCAGACCGTGGCGGGTTTCGACGAGCCCATCATCTATGCCGGCACCACCAAACAGGTGGACATCGGCGTGTCCGTGGTGCCGTATCGCGGCAGCACCTACAAGGGCACCGTGATGTTCAAGCTGCTGCGCAAGCGGGTCAACAGCACGATCAACGACATCGACATCGAAGTCCAGCGCCGTGACGTCACCGGCTACGAGTTCAGCTACGGGCATCGCCACTACGTGGGCCAGGCCGCGCTGGACATCGGCGGCGGCGTGCGCGGCACCTTGCCGCAATGGTCCAACCAGTCCGGCTACGTCTACGGCGATCCTGACTGGAACGGACGCAGCACCATCCTCACGGCCAACGCCGGGCTGTACCTGCCGTTCAAGCTGTCCGGCCAGCAGCTGGCCTATCAGGCCAACTGGCAGATCCAGCACGCCAGGACGGCCGTGGTGCCGTCCGACTATTTCACCATCGGCAACCGCTACGCGGTGCGCGGTTTCGACGGCCAGATGACGCTGGCCGCCGAAGACGGCTGGAGCCTGCGCAACGACCTGTCGCTGAATCTTGGCGACCTGGGCCAGCAGCTTTACGTCGGACTGGACGTGGGCCGGGTCGGCGGGCAGTCCGCCCAGTTCCTGTCCGGCCGCACCCTGGTCGGTTCCGTCGCCGGCCTGCGCGGCCGCGTGGCCTTGCCCGGTGTTGCCAATGCGGTCAACGCCAGCTACGACCTGTCGCTGGGTTGGCCACTCAAGAAACCAGAAAGCCTGAAGACGCAGCACACCGTGTTCGCCGCGTCGCTGATGTTCGAGTTCTAGCGTGAAGCGCGGCCGGGCCTGCCCGCGCCGCGTTCAGTGTCAGCGGTATCAGCTGTATCAGTTGCGTTGTTGTTGCTCGCCGCCGGCCAAGCCGGCGCGGACCGCTTGCCCGCGGCCGCGTCGATGGCCTGGCGCGGCGGGGCCGTCGCTCGCGGGCCGTATGCCTCGCGGGTGGCCGCAAGCCATCCAAAGCGATTACCGAGAGTCGCCTCATGTCCAAGTTCCGTTCCGCCATCGTCTGGCTCGTGCTCTACACCCAGATCTG